>CAYVVR010000353.1:0-4858 GCA_964454655.1 uncultured Planctomycetaceae bacterium
GCCCAATATTTCGATGAACCAAATGTTGATCGGGATCGACGTCGTCATCGAACGGGGAAATCCCGGTGCGGTGGGAATTCGTCACCGGGCGGCCCAAGGTTCGGGCGTGCAAGATTGCACGATCGATGCCCGCGGTGCCTTCTGCGGCCTGGAAGGCGGAGCCGGTTCCGGTGGAAGCCACGCGAACGTCACGATCATCGGCGGTCGGATCGGTCTGGACCTGCGGGAGACGCAGCCTGCCCCGACGGTTACCGGGTTCACCCTGATCGATCAAGAAGAAGCCGCGGTCGTCGTGAGCAGTCGGCAATCGGCAGTGTTGGTGGGAACGACGATCGTCAAACACACGCCGGGACCGGCCGTGGCGACCTTTCGCCCTTGGGGAGCCCATAACGGCCAACTCTGCATGATCGATTCGACGATCGAGTATCGCGATACGATCGCGCCGACGGCGATCCATGCCGAGGCCGGTTTGTATCTTCGCAACGTGTACGTGCGCGGTGCGAAAAACCTCGTGGTCCAACCTGAACGTCCTGCCGTTACGCCGCCCGGTGATCCCGAAGCGGCAACGCAACAGTGGTGTTGCATTCGGGAATACGCAGGCGGCGTCTCACAAGACACGTTGGCTCGCGATTGGAACGGGAAACGCTACACGTATCCTTCGGTGATATACATCGACGGACGACGCGTCGACCGGCCGTTCGTCGCCGAAGTTACGATGGGTGTCGAGCCGCCGGACGATCTCCAATCGCGGCACCTGTGGGCGAAGGATTTTCCGCATTGGCAGCAGCCGAATGTCGTCGACGTGCGGAAGCCGCCCTACAACGCCGCGGGAGACGGGACGACCGACGATTGGGCCGCCATTCAAAAGGCGATCGACGAGGCCCGAATCGTGTTCTTGCCGAAAGGAACCTACGCGATCGGGCACACGCTTCACCTGCGAAAAGACACCGTGCTGATCGGGACCCATCGTTGCTTCAGTTGGTTGGTTCCCAAGGCGATCGAGGGCGGCGATTTCAACGATCCGTCGAAGCCGCAACCGGTCGTCGATACACCCGACGATGCCTCGGCAAGCACGACGATCGCATTCTTTGGAATCGGTACGCTCGACGATTCACAAGCGGCCTACTGCCTGCGCTGGCGAGTGGGGCGGAATTCGATCTTTCGCGATGTGAACATTCGGTTCGACTATCGCGCCCCGGCGCAGGGGCTGGCGTATCCTGAAGATCGGTCGCGATTGTTCGATCTTCCGCTGGTGTTGGTTACCGGACACGGCGGCGGCAAGTGGTACGACTTCCACCAAGAAAGCTCTCGGGGGCACGGGCCGAACTACCGGCACTTGTTGGTCGATGGAACGTCGGAGCCGCTGCACTTCTATCAGTGCAATCCCGAGCATGCCCGCAGCGAAGCGAACTTCGAAATCCGCAACGCGCAGAACGTCTTCCTCTACGGCGTGAAAGGCGAGTACTACCGGCCGATCGTGATGATAACCGACAGTCGTAAGGTGGGCCTTTTCGGCTACGGGGGCGTCGCGGCTGCCGAGCCGGGGCACGCCTTGTTCGTCATCCGTCGGTCCGACGATTACGTGCTGGCGAACCTGGTCGATTCGGTGCGGTTTCCGCGGGGCGAACCCGACACTTTTTTCGCCGGCGACGGGGTCGACCCGGAGTTGTGGTTCATGGTCGAAGAGACGCCCTCCGACGGGACGACGATCCGCCTGCCGCCGCTGGAGCGACCGGTTCTGTATCGACGGGGGAAGTTGTAATGCCGATGCCGAACGGGCGGCCGCGCGATTTAGTGCACGCGGTGACCGGGCAGGGCGCCTTCGTCGGGTGAAAGCAGGAAAATGTCCTTTCCGCCTGCTCCAGCGGCCAAGATCATGCCTTCGCTGGTGCCGAACTTCATCTTGCGCGGGGCGAGGTTCGCCACGCAGATGACCAGCCGCCCGACGAGATCTTCGGGCTTGTAGACTTTCTTGATCCCGGCGAAAACGGTCTTGCGGACGTCGCCGCCGAGACTGAGCGTCAATTTCAGCAGCTTGTTCGCTTCGGGGACGTCTTCGGCCGCCACGATGCGCGCTACCCGCAGATCGACCTTCACGAAATCGTCGATCGAGATCGTCTCGGGAACGAGCGGTTCTTGTTCGAGCGGTTCGGCCGGATCGTTCCACGGATCGGCACCGGCAGATTGGGCTTGTCGCTGGGCGTCTTCTTCGCGGCTTTCTTCGATCATGGCTTCGACGTCCTCCTGCTTGACGCGTTGCATCATGTGTTCGAACGGGGCGATCGTCGTTCCCGTCAGCGGGGTTTGCGATTGGGCCCACGACGTGATGGGATCGCCGAACAGTTTTCCGGTTTTCTCGGCCAGTCGCGGCAACACCGGCGCCAGGTAAACTGCCAGTTGCCGAAACAGGTTCAACGCCACCGTGCAGACGTTGCGTAGTTCGTCGGCCTTGGCGGGGTCTTTTTTGAGTTGCCAGGGGGCGTTTTGTTCGATGTAGCGGTTGGCGCGGTCGCCCGCCGCCAAGATCAACCGCATGGCCTTGTTGTAGTCGCCGATTTCATAGGCTTCGGCGATGGCTTTGCCGTCTTCGGCCGCTTGTCGGAAGAGGCCGCCGTCGTCGGGATACGTGTCGGCCAGTTGGCCGCCGCTGATCAGGCGTGCGGCGCGGCTGGCCAGGTTGACGACGTTGCCGACCAGATCGGCGTTCACACGCGTGCGGAATTCTTCCAGGTTCAGGTCGATGTCTTCCACACGCGGAGTGAGCTTCGAGGCGTAGTAGTAACGCAGATAGGCCGGGTCGAGGTGTTTCAGGTACACGGCCGCCCGCACGAACGTGCCTTTCGATTTCGACATCTTCTCGCCGTTGACCGTCAAGAAACCGTGAATGTGGATCTTGCGGGGCAGCGAGAAACCGGCCGTTTTGAGCATCGCGGGCCAGAAGAGGGTGTGGAAATAGGTAATGTCTTTACCGATGAAATGGTGGATTTCGGTGTCGGGGCTTTCCCACCAGTCGGCCAGGTTTTCGCCGTGCCGGCGGCACCATTGCAACGTCGAGCCGATGTATCCGATCGGGGCGTCGAACCACACGTACCAGTAATTGCCCGGGCTGTCGGGAATCGGAAACCCGAAGTACGGTTCCGGCCGCGAAACGTCCCAGTCGCGCAGCGGCTCACCCAGGAAATGCCCTTTGAGGTAATTGGCGATTTCGGGTTGAAGATGATCGCCCGTTTGTGTCCATTCGGTCAAGAAATCGTGTAGTTTCTCGATGTTGACGAACAAGTGCTTGGCCGTGCGCAATTCGGGTTTGGCCCCCGACAAGGTACTGACCGGGTCGATCAGTTCGGTCGGACTGTGCGTGTGGCCGCACCGATCGCAACTGTCGCCGTATTGGTCCGGTGCACGGCAATTCGGATTGGGGCACGTTCCCTTGACGAAGCGATCGGCCAAAAAGGTGCCTTCGACCGGGTCGTAGAGTTGCGTCACATCGCGTTCGACGACCATGTCGGCCTTGCGGAGCGCCGCCCACACGCGATGGCAGATTTCGCGGCTTTCGTCGCTGTGCGTGCTGCCGTAATTGTCGAAGACGATATCGAATCCCGTGAAGTCGGCCAGATGGGCCTTGTGCATGCGGTCGATCAGTTCTTCTTCCGAGATGCCTTCACGCCGCGCCGAGATCATGATCGCCGTGCCGTGGGTGTCGTCGGCGCAAATGTAGATGCAGCGATTGCCCATCAGCTTTTGGAACCGCACCCAGATGTCGGTCTGGATGTATTCCACCAAGTGGCCGATGTGGATCGGACCGTTTGCGTACGGTAGGGCACTGGTCACCAGGATGCGACGAGCGGTCATGAAATCATCCTCAGTTTTCTCAGGGCCGTAAGAACGACGATCGGGCTGCGAAGCACATCTCGGCAACGGTCGCCGAAAAGCCCCATTCTACCGAGAAGCCCCCGTCGGCGGGAGTGCGGTTGCGGGAGCGGCTTCGCGAGCTGGGCGCCGCACGGTCGCAAGGGCGTGTGATTCCGGTGGCATCGGACCTTGGTTTGTGCCATCATAGCGCTTTACGCGCCGCGAGACGGGTGCGGTTCGACGCGGCGGGATGATTCGGCAAGATGCCTTAAGAAAAAGAGTGTCGGCGTCGCGTCATGGTTCGCCGCAGCACCCGTCCGGCAGACAATTTCGTCCTCCACCCCGAACCGGCCGACGAGAACGCGTCTCATTCCGGTATTATCCGGGGTGTTTGGGGTGAATGGGTAGTGTCGGGAAAATCATGAACACGGAATCGACCAATCCGTCGTCGGAAATTCAGAACGCCCCCGTGGGGCCGGAGGACGCTGTGCCCGCGCACGCGTCGGATGCCGAACCGGTCACCGGCCACGACGGCGGCGCGCCGCGGCCGAAGATTCTGGAATTGATCGACGTTGCCCGCACGTTTCAGATGGGAGAGGTCGTCGTCACCGCGCTCGCCGAGGTGACCATGGAGGTCTTCGAGGGCGAGTTTTTGGTGATCGTGGGGCCCAGCGGTTCGGGGAAATCGACGCTCTTGAACCTGGTCGGCGGCATCGATACGCCGACGACCGGCGACATTCGTTATCGCGGTCGGTCGATCAGCGGTTTTTCGGCCCGCGAGTTGACGCAATATCGTCGCGACAAGGTGGGATTCGTCTTTCAGTTCTACAACTTGGTCGCGAACCTGACGGCGCTCGAAAACGTGATGGTGGCCACCGAGATCGTCGACGAGCCGCTCGATCCGATCGAAGCCCTGCGATTGGTGGGGCTGGAGGATCGCAAGGATCACTTCCCCTCGCAGCTCTCCGGAGGCGAACAGCAGCGAGTGGCGATCGCCCGGGCGTTGGCC
>CAYVVR010000354.1:0-4845 GCA_964454655.1 uncultured Planctomycetaceae bacterium
GATGAACCGCGCGCCGCCGTACACGAGGATGTCGCGGATCGGCAGCGTCCAGCCTTTCGGGACGCCTTTGAGCGTCGGATCGTGCGACAAGCTCAAGTGCGTCTTGACCATCATCGTGGCGAAGTCGCGATACTTCGGATCGTTTTCGAACTGGTTCAGCTTGGCCTCGGCTTCGAGCGAGTAGGCGACGCCGTCGGCGCCGTACACTTTCCGGGCGATGCGTTCGATGCGTTCGCTCAACGGGGTGTCGAGATCGTACAGATACTTGAATTCGACCGGTTCCTCGCAGGCATCGATGACGGCATCGGCCAATTCGAGGGCGCCGTCGCCGCCGTAACGCCAATGGTTCGAGACGGCGACGCGGGCGCCGGCGTTTTCGGCGAGTCGTCGCAGTAGTTGAATCTCGGCCTCGGTGTCGGTGGGAAAAACGTTGATGGCTACCACCGGATGAATGCCCGACTGCTTGATCGTCTCGACGTGATGGAGCAGGTTTTCGGCGCCGGCTTCCAACCAGGCGAGGTTTTCTTCGAAGTATTCTTTGGGGATCGGGCGTCCCGGAGGGCACGGAGGAGCGCCGGCGGCTACGCCGTGGTGCTTGAGCCCGCGAATCGTCGTCGTGATCACCGAAACGTTGGGCGTCTTTCCCAGGTAACGGCATTTCACGTTCCAGAACTTTTCGAACCCGATGTCGGCACCGAACCCCGACTCGGTGATGTGGTAATCGGCGAGTTTGAGCGCGATTTGATCGGCGATCACGGAAGACTGACCGATGGCGATGTTCGCAAACGGGCCCGCGTGGACGAAGACCGGCTGCCCTTCGATCGACTGCATCAGGTTCGGGTTGATGGCATGTCGGAGCCAGGCGGTCATCGCGCCGGCGACTTCGAGGTCTTCGCACGTGATCGGTTTGCCTCGCTTGTCGTAAGCGATGACGATCTGGCCGATGCGTTCCCGCAAGTCTTTGAGGCTTTGAGCGATCGCCAAAATGGCCATCACCTCGGAGCTGCTGGCGATTTGGAAACGGCTTTCCATCATGTAGCCGTCCATGCGACCGCCGATTCCGATGATGATCTTGCGCAACGCTTGGGCGCAGAAATCGATCGTCCAGCCCATCTCGACGCGGGTGGGATCGATGTCCAGTCGCGGGATGCCGATCTTGGCGAGCCGGGCGTCGTCGTAATTGCGTTCGTGTTGCAGCCGGGCGGTCAGGGCGACCATGGCCAGGTTGTGGGCGTTCATGACGGCGTTGACGTCGCCGGTCAAGCCCAGCGAGAACTCGGCCAGGGGAATGCATTGCGAGAGGCCGCCTCCTGCGGCGGAGCCTTTGATGTTCATCGTCGGACCGCCGGAAGGTTGGCGGATGCTGGCCACGGCCCGCTTCTTACGCTTGCCGATTCCCTGGAGCAGGCCGATGACGGTCGTCGACTTTCCTTCACCCAGAGGCGTCGGGGTGATGCCGGTCACCTCGATGAATTTTCCGTCGGCGTGATCGGCCAGGCGTTCGCGGACCTTCAGGTAATCGACCTTGGCGATATAGTGGCCGTGCGGGAGAAGCTCTTCGCGGGTGAGGCCCAGCTCTTCTCCGAGCTGGTAGCAGGTTTTCATCCGCGATTCGGCTTCGACGGCGATTTCCCAGTCGGCATGTTTGGTCGGATCCAACGGCATGAGAGAGACTCCCCTCCGATAATTTGGGTCGGCGCGTTGCCTCTCGACCGGATTGCCGAGCGGTCGCGCACGACGATCAACGAACGATGTCTTTGAGACACGAAAAAAGGGGGGGGGACACGAACAAGCACCGATCCGACGATGCACGGAAAGACGGACGACGGCACACCCCCCGCCTCCTGCGTGATCGGGTCGAAAGCCCCCGCAGACCCGTTCGGATCGGTCGGACGGTAGACGAATCGACGTCTACGATCGGACGCGAAAACTCCATTATGTACGGAAAACGTCGGGCGTACAGTTTTCCGCGGCCCGTCCTTTATGATTTGCGCGTCACCAAAAAAATCCTTTTCGGGACGCGTCACCTCGTGATGTATCTCGATATCAAGCGGATCGGTGTCTTTGGGTCGATGCCGATGACGAAAGACCGGCTTGCGGACGCCCCGTTCGCGGTTGCCGCATCAAGGGAGTTCTTCTTCCTCATCCGATTCGGCCGGATGAATGTACACCTTGCGCCCGCGAATCTCGACACGATTTTCGGCGATCAGGCGGATGGCTTCGGGGTAGGCCTCGCATTCGGCCTCGAACACGCGGGCGGCAAGGGTTTCGGGCGTGTCGTCGTCCAAGACCGGGACCACCTTTTGCAAGATGATCGGCCCGTGATCGTATTCGTTGTCGGCAAAGTGTACCGTGCAGCCGGAAAGTTTCGCTCCGTATTTCAGCACGGCTTCGTGGACGTGTCGGCCGTAGAAGCCCTTGCCGCAAAAAGCGGGTATCAACGCCGGGTGGATGTTCACCACGCGACCGAAGAAATCGTTGGGAATGACCAGCTTCTTGAGAAAACCGGCCAGCACGACGAGCTTCGCACGTTTGCTTCGGCAAAGGGCGAAGACGTCTTGGCTGAATTTTTCGGGCGATTCGTAACGATTCCAATCGAGCACATGGTGCTCGATACCGGCCTCTTCGGCGAACCGCAGCCCCTTGGCGTGCGGGGTATTCGAAATGACGACGACGATCTGGGCGTTCAACTGCCCGGCGTCGATTTTGTCGATCAGGTTTTTGAGAGTGGTTCCGCCGCCCGAGATGAGTACGGCCAGCTTGATCGGTCGAGGCACGACACAGCTCCCTTGTTGCCGCGGTGTCCGGTTGAGCCGGAGTAAGAACTCTGATGGTAGAACTTGTAACACACCATCGGCGAGTTGACCAGTGAGGTGTCCAAGATGCCCCGAATCGGGGTGGTGCGGGGACCCCTTGACCCGTGTGAGGCGGGGTCGACAATAAACTCTTCCGCAAGGATCGACAGGGCGGGGCGTGACGAGGGCGAGCCGGGAATTGCTGCGGGCCAAAGGTGAGATTCAGTCTCAACACGCCCCCGCGAGCGATTCCGATGGGGCCCGAACCTTGTTCGTCCGGCGACTGTCGATTGCCCGGTTCTGCTTTTCCGCGCTAACTCAACGTGTGGGGATTGCCCGCCATGCCCAAGGTCATCGTGTTGGATCCGTTGTCGGACGACGGTATCGCTCTTCTGGAATCGGCTGGAAACATCGAGTACGAAGTCCGTACCGGCCTCAAAGGCGAGGAACTCAAGAAAGCGCTCGCCGAATTCGACGGCGCGATCTGTCGTAGCGGGGTCAAGATTACCGCCGACGTGCTGGAGGGGAATCGTCGCTTGCGGGCGATCGTGCGTGCGGGCGTCGGAACCGACAACATCGACAAAGAGGCCGCTACCGCCAACGGCATCGTCGTCATGAACACGCCCGGCGGAAACACCGTTTCGACCGCCGAACACACGATCGCCTTGATGATGGCGTTGTCGCGGAACATTTGCCCCGCGTATCGCTCGCTGTGCGAAGGCCGGTGGGACCGCAAAAAGTTCATGGGCACCGAGGTCAACGGTAAGACCTTGGGGATCATCGGGCTGGGACGAGTCGGACGGGCCGTCGCCGCCCGCGCCGCTGCCTTGGAAATGAAGGTGGTCGGCTACGATCCGTTCTTGCCCTCGCAACGGGCGAAAGATTTGGGCATCGAAACGGTCGATTCGCTCGACGAGTTGCTGCCGCTGGTCGATTACCTGACTGTTCACACGCCGCTGACCGACGAAACCCGTGGCATGATCGGGCGAGAACAAATCGCCAAGATGAAGCCGGGCGTTCGGTTGATCAACTGCGCCCGCGGCGGCATCTTCGACGATGAGGCCGTCCTCGAAGCCCTCGACAGCGGCCACGTCGCCGGCGTGGCGCTCGACGTGTATCCGAGCGAACCGTGCACCGAAAGTCCCTTCTTCAATCGACCGAACGTCGTGTGTACCCCGCATTTGGGCGCCAGCACCGAAGAAGCTCAGTCGCACGTGGCCGTCGAAGCCGCGGAATTGTTGATCAACTATTTTGCGACCGGTGCCATCCGCAACGCCGTGAACATGGCGCCGTTGGATCCGAAGAGCCTGGAATCGATCCGCGGCCATCTCGACGTGGCGTACCGGTTGGGGCTGCTGTTGGGACAGCTCGATCGAAAAGCGCCCTCGACGTGCCGGGTGATTTACGAAGGAGAAGTGGCGAAAAAAGAAACCCGCCTGTTGTCGGCCGCCTTTGCCGCCGGACTGCTCGAAAACGTGTTGGACCAGTCGGTCAATTTGGTCAACGCGATGGTCTTGCTGCAACAGCGCGGTATCAAGTTCTCGGAAGAACGCAGCGAAGAGATTCGCGACTTCGGGTCGTTGATTACGGCCGAGGTTTCCAACGGCAACACGACCGTTTCGGCGGCCGGCACCGTGTTTGGGAAGCGGTTGCCGCGGCTGGTGGCCAAAGGCGGCTTCCGCCTGGAAAGTCCGCTGGAAGGGACTTTGCTCGTCACCACGCACAGCGACGTTCCCGGGGTGATCGGCAAGTTGGGCGAGATTCTCGGACGCCACCAGGTGAACATCGCGTACTTGTCGGTCGGTCGAGCGAACGGTGAGCAGGGGGGCGAGGCGATCGGTGTCTTGTCGTTGGATAGCTATCCGCCCGCCGAAGCGATCGCCGAAATCCTCAAGCTCGAACCGATCAAGCGAGCGTGCGTCGCCAAGTTGCCGCCCGCCGGCGAGCTGCCCTCTTGGCTGGGGAGCGGCAGCCGCCGCTGATCGACGACCGGACGCGAGCCCTCCCGCAGGACGTCAAAGCGAGCCGGTTGCCAGCTTGCGTCCTGCGC
>CAYVVR010000355.1:0-4830 GCA_964454655.1 uncultured Planctomycetaceae bacterium
ACGCTTACCGGACCTCCCCCGATTTAGAGATCGGTGCAATCGATACAACCGGCATACCCGGAACTACCGGCAAATCGACATAGGTAGGCCCTCGCGGGCTGTCCCTGTCACACCACCGGGCGTACGGGTCCGTACCACGGCGGTTCGGCTGGTTAGACGTGTCCGGCGCCGCTGAGGCGGGGGAGGCCGAGCGAGTCGAGATAGGCATTGGGCAGAGCGATCGAGAGGGCCGGGCTGCGGCTGAGACGCCACGGCCCGTGCGGACTGCCGGCGGTTTGGGCCGCCAGGTCTTTGCCCACACCCCGCCGGCGGAGTTCCGCAAAGCGGGTCTTGCCTCTCTTCCACTGTTTCCATTGGAAGCAGCGGAGCCGCCTGCGTATCCACGAATCCAGGTCGCGAAGCACCGAAGGCGTCTGGCAGAAGCCGAAGTAGCCGCGCCAGCCGATCAGGTACCGGCGCAACTGCTCGACCATCCGCTCCAGACTGACGCCCCGGTTCCGTTTGGTCAGCTCCCGGACCCGCTTCTTGAACCGCAGGAGCGTCTTCGGCGCAATCCGCCGTTTCGGCTCTCGGGCGGCCGTGAAGCTGAAGCCCAGGAACTTCCGCTTCCAAGGCCGAGCCACCGCGCTTTTCTCCCGGTTCACCTTGAGCTTCAGCTTGCCGGTGATGAATCGCGAGATGCTCGCCATCACCCGCTCGCCCGCTCGGCGGCTGCGGACGTAAATGTTGCAGTCGTCCGCGTATCGCACGAAGCGAAGGCCGCGGCGGGTTAGCTCTCGGTCCAGGTCGTCCAGCATCAGATTGCTCAGCAAGGGCGAAAGTGGACCGCCTTGCGGCGTCCCTTCTTCCGTCGGACTCACCAGCCCGTTCTCCATCACCCCGGCGTTCAAGAACGCCCGGATCAGCTTCAGCATCCGTTTGTCCGACACCCGCTTGGCGACGCGACCCATCAGCATGTCGTGGTTGACTCGATCGAAGAACTTCTCCAGGTCGATGTCGACCGTGTAGCGGTACCCCCCGGCGATGTACGCCTGGGCCTGCGCTACTGCCTGATGAGCCGACCGCCCGGGCCGAAAACCGTAGCTGTGCTCGGAAAACGTCCGGTCCCAACGCTCCCCAAGCACCTGCAAAACCGCCTGCTGGATGAAACGGTCCAACGCCGTTGGGATGCCGAGCTTTCGCACGCCCCCGTCCGGCTTAGGAATCTCGACCCGCTTCACCGGCTGCGGCCTGTAGGTGCCCGCAAGCAATTGCTCCCGGATTTTCGGCCAGTGACGCTTCAGGTAGCCCGGCAACTGCTTGACGGTCATCCCGTCCACGCCAGGGCTGCCCTTGTTGGCCTGCACTCGCTTCAGTGCCTTCCAAAGGTTGTCTCGCCGGCACACCTCCTCCATCAACGGTTCCGTCGGCGTCGGGCTTTCGGGATCCCGCTTCGCCACAGGCAGTTCGGTCCCTTCGCCGGCGGCCGTCGGGAATTCATCCCTACCCTCCGCCATGAAGGCCAGAAGCATCTGGTTTTTCTGCCGCTTTCTGCCCATGAGTCGCAGGTCCTACTCGCCACTCCATTTACCCACCGCGCTCGCGGCGGGGACCGTTCGGCCCTTCGGCAGTGAGTAAGTCGGGTACAACGCCCAACGATGCACGCCGCCTACTATGGCCTCTGCTGACTTCTGCGCCGCGATCGGCTCGCCTCACGGCTCGCCCAGTCCGGAGGACCGGACACGACGCAGACCTCCCGAGATAAGTTTGACCGCCTTCCCCGCACACCCGCCGGATTTACAGCCCGGGCCTTCGATGGATGGAGGACTTCGCCGTCATTCGCCGACTCGTCCCACCCGGACTGCCTACTATCCGATTCCTGTTCGTCAGGTCGCGGTTTTGCTCCATGCTTCCTTCAGACGCCCCCTCACGAAGACGCCCTTGCACTTCGCTAATCCTTCACCTCCATCAAGTTGGATAAGGGACTTCCACCCTCAAGCTGTCAAACATGCTCGGCATACGAAACAAGCACCGGAGAAAGCCGTCGCCTTCTCCGGTGCATGAGGTTCGATTCGACGGGCCGAGGGGTCAACTTCCCGGCAACGTCGCCGACCGATCTTGTTGCTCGTCGGGCGTCCCTTGAAGATCTTGGGTCAGCTCGTTGAGCATGTAGATTTCGATACGGGCGTTGAGTTCCCGCTTTTTCGGGTCGTGATCGATATGCAGCGGCTCATTCGGCCCGGCCACCGAGATGCGAATCCGCCGTTCGTCGATCCCCATTTCAACCAACTTCTGCGCGACCTCGCGGCAGCGAGCATAGGCCAAGTCGTAATGATCCTTGTACGGTGAGTCGGGTGGAAGCGGCCGCGCCGACGTGTGGCCGCGGATTTCGATCTTCTGGGGTTTCCCCGCAATCGTCGCCACGATCTTCTTCAAGGCGTCGTCGGCATCGGCGGCCATGGCATCCGTCCCTTCCGTAAACTGGATGACCCCGCCGATCGTCGGATCGTCTCCCGGCCGAATGGAACGTACGCGCATATCTTCGCCGGCCGGACCTTCGGTTCGGCTGGCTCCCTTGAGAGTCTTCGCCTTTTTTTCGCGTCCTTTGCTGGTCGATTTCAGCGGCGTGGCCACGGTCGGTTTGTAGTAGACGGCCAGATCGTCCAATGCCACGTACTTGCCGAAACGCTTGCGAAAGGCTTCGGCCATGGCTTGGAATTCGTCCTCCTTTTTGACCTCGCTCATTGCCGCCAACATGATAAAGAACGTCAGCAACAGCGACATCATGTCTCCGAAGGTAAGCACCCATTCCGGTGCTCCGCCGCCGCCTTCATCGGGAGGATTCAGTTTGCCCATGACGTTCTCCTTTTTTCGCTACCGACCGGCTTCAGGCGGCTTCTTTCTGTTCGAGAGCCTTACGTTGCTTAGGCGGCACGAACGTCTTCAATTTTTGCTCGATCACGCGCGGGTTCTCGCCCGACTGGATCGCCATGATCCCCCGCACGATGATCTCCATGTTGATCTGCTCTTGCTGCGCCAAGAATCCGAGCTTTTCGGCCATAGGTACGGCGAACAAGTTCGCGGCCACGGCCCCGTACAAGGTCGTCAACATGGCCACCGCCATCCCGGGCCCGAGGGCGGCCGGATCGTCCATGTTCCCCAACATGATGATCAGCCCGATCAACGTTCCGATCATTCCGAAGGCCGGCGCGAACTTTCCAAATTGGTCCATGACCAGTTTCCCCGTCCGATGGCGATTGGCCACGGCCTCCATTTCGGTTCGCAAGACGTCTTCCATGACTTCGGGACGCGTCCCGTCGACGGCCATTTGGATCCCCAAAACGACGAACGAGTTGTCGATTTCTTCGATGCGGCTTTCCAAGGCCAACAGGCCGTCACGACGTGCCGTTTCGGCCAACGAGACGATTTGCTCGATCAGTTTGACGACGTCTTCCTGCTTGTTGAGAAAGACCTTCTTGAGCACCATGAAGGCCTTGAGGGCTTCTTTCAGAGGCAAAGCCACCAGCACGGCGGCCGTCGCACCACCGATGACGACGGCGATCGAAGGATAGTCGATGAAGGCCGAAAACGAAGCACCGGGGGCAATCGCGATCGCCCCGATAATCAAGGCAATCCCCGCGATGACTCCGATGAGACTGGCAATGTCCATCGTCGTTTCTCACTCCCTGCTGACCGATTGCGGCGTTCGGTGCATGTGGGGTGTTCCCACCGGCCGATAGTGCTTTGCCTGTTGATACAGCACGGCGCGCCGCATGACTTCTTCCATCGTTTCCAAGACGACGATCCGTTCGCCCGTCGTGAGCGTGATGTACGTATCGGGACGACGCTCCACGTAACAGATCAAGTCGGCGTTCAACACGAACGGTTCGCCGCCTAATCGCGTCAACTTGATCATGCATTCCCTCGCAGTGCTGGGTTCCCCGGCGGAGCCGCCGCATTTCCGTCACGACCGATACGAACGGCAAGCCCATTGCAACCGCGCCGCTTCGCACCGCGTCGCAATGGGCCGTTTTAGGGGGCGACTATCGCAACGTCACCCCCGCTAACATAGGTCGTGCCGGAAACAAATCAACGACGAAGTGCCAACAACTCATCGAACATTTGCTGTGCCGTGGTGATGACGCGCGTATTTCCACGGTACATCGTCGAAGCCAAAATCAAGTCGATGAGGTTGCCTCCGATATCGGTATTGGACAACTCGACCGCCCCGGCGATCACCGTGCCGATTCCCTGTTCGCCCGGATTTCCCCGGACGGGCAACCCGGAATTCACCCCTTCGGCGTAGAGGTTTTGCCCGCGTTGCTCCAACCCGGCGGGGTTCGCGAACCGGGCCAGCAGAATTTGCCCCAGGTCCCGCGTAACGCCGTTGGAGAACACACCCCGGATAAGCCCATCTTCCCCCACGATGAAGCTCGTCAACACGCCGGGGGCGGACCCATCCTGTCGGGATACCGCAAGGCTGCTTTGATCGGCCGCCAAACCGGAAATGCTCGAAAAGTCCAATTCGAACTCCAACGGGGACCGTGACGACACGTCCCGTCGCTCGATCGAAATCGTCGACTCGCTGGCCGACACGAAATTTCCTTCGCCGTCGAAGTAGATCAAGCCCGTGCCGACGGCAATCGACGACCCGTCGGCCGGCTGATTGTCGGGCGAATCGGCAAACCACCGGTAGACGGTTTGCGTGCTGTCGCGTTGTTCCAACACCGCGGTCAATCGAACTTGAACAGGAATACCCAACGAGTCGTAAGCGATGAAGTCCGTCACGGCGCTCTCACCGACCGCGTCTTGCAGCTTTCCCAGGGCAAATCGATGGTCTCGGTGCCGGTA
>CAYVVR010000356.1:0-4826 GCA_964454655.1 uncultured Planctomycetaceae bacterium
GCCTGGGCCTCGGCCAGCCGCGCCCGCTGAATGGCCAGCTCGCGTTTGAACCCGACCGTATCGACGTTGGCCAGATTGTGCGCGATGACCTCCAACCGCCGGCTCTGGGCGGCAGCGCCTTCGGCAGAGAGATACAACCCGTACGGCATCGCAACGTCTCCTCGAAACTCTTTGGGAAGGTTCGGCCGGTGGACCTTCCGTCGGCGGCGATTCCATAAGCAACGCGTGTGCCGAACGAGGCAGAAAATTATACTGAAATGTTCGGCGTGGTCGTAACTGTTGAAAAACAGGGCGGTTACGGCATACAGCCGTCCGCCGGTAGCGTCCGCCCGCCTGGATGGACGGACACGGCACGAACCACCATCAAGCGGCAAGATTTGCCGATCGCGCAAGAGTTGCCGTCCGGCCGGTGTCTGCAGCCTGTTAATCGAAGTGGCAGGATGGGGAAGGTGAGTCGGATAGGAGAACTGGCAGAGGGCGTGTCCGCGACGCTTCGCAGGCGAGTGATCGACCGGCCGTTTTTCGAGGCGGCATGTTGTTCCCGGGATCAAGGCCGCGTATATTCCCGGCGGAAAGGAGCGATCGATGGCCTCGTCTTCGCGCTTGCCATTGGTGCCGATCGTAGGGTTCGTGGCCCTCGTCTTCGGGTGTTTCTATTTGCCGTGGAGTGCATGGAACTTGTGGCGCGCTGCGGCCTGTGCTCGATGGCCGGAGGTCGCCGGAACCGTCGTCTCGGCCGAGGTCCGCTAGAAGCAGCACTCGGGCGGTATCGACTACGAACCGGTCGTCGTCTACCAATACGAAGTCGAGGGGCAGGGCTACGAGTCTTCGCGTTTTGCCTATTCGGCCTCGCCGTTCAACCGCACGGAGGCCGAAGCGAAACGGATCGTCGCCCGGTATCCGCCCGGCGAGACCGTGACGGTCTATTACAATCCCGCGAATCCGGAAGAAGCCGTGTTGCAGCGGAATACGGCCGGAAACAACGCCGCCGCCGTGGCCATGGGGTTGCTTTCACTGATTGCAGGGGCGGGGGGGATCTACTGGTGGGCGCGCAACCAAGAACGAAAGGCACGCTCGCGCGCGGAATCCTAACGAACTTCGCGCAGCGGCGAGGCGGCTGTGGGGACGGTGTGCCCGACGCTCAAGGTCCGTCGGCCGAAGGCTGTGGCGCAGCGAAGGCGCCTCGCGGTGCTTGAGGCCAAGGCGTCTTGCCGGGCGGCCAATACTGCGGCTGTTTCGCCCGCACCGCTTTCACGTGCTCGATAAGCCACGCGGGCGGATCGGCGTTTTCCTTCTGGCCGTATACCCACGGAAGCGGCGGGTCCATGACCAGCGGCTTATCGCCCAACGGCGGACGTTGAGCGGCCATCTCGTCCAGACGGGCTTTCAGACGCCGGACCACCTCGGGATGGGCCGCGGCGACGTCTTGGGTTTCGCCCGGATCATCCTCGATGTTGTAGAGGGCGTCGCCCATCAGCTTCCACGGCCCGCTGCGAATCGTGGGCAGACGCACGCTTCCGGCGACCTCGAAGACGATTTCCTGCCGCGGACTCGGCTTGCCCGCGAACAACGTGTCGATCATGTCGAACGAGTCGACCGGCCGCTCTTGTTCATGGCTGCCGCCGGCCAGCGAAATGAATGTGCTGTACCAATCGGTGACGAACATCATCGCGTCGCTTTGCGAGCCGGGGGCGATCGTACCGGGCCACCGCAAGATACACGGACTACGCACGCCGCCCTCGAACGTCGTGTTCTTCGTTCCGCGGAAGGGGCGGCTCATTTCTTCGAGGACCGGCCCGTTGTCGTTGGTGAATACGATCAGCGTGTTTTCGCGGAAACCGTGACGATCGACGGCCGCGGTGATTCGGCCGACGGCATCGTCCAGGCATTTGAGCATCGCGCTGCGAACGTCGTAGCGGTCGGTGTAACGCGGCGGCGGATTGAGCGGCCCGTGAACGGCGTTGAAGGCGATGTACAAAAAGAACGGCCGGTCGGACTTCTGCGCGGCGATGACCCGTTCGGCCTCGGCGGCCAACAGGTCGGTCGTGTAGCCTTCTTCGCGGATGGGCCGTTGGTTGCGATGCCAATCGTACACGGCGAACACGGCCGGTGCGTTGTGTTCGATCGTTTTCGTGTAGTAGTCGATGCCCCAGGCGTAGTGACCGTACTGATATTGAAAGCCTTGGCCCATGGGCAGGTTTTCGTCGAGCCATTCACCAAGGTGCCATTTGCCCAAGATGCCCGTGAAATAGCCCGCTTCGCCGAGTGCCTCGGCAATCGTGCGTTCTTGCGTGTCGAGGGCGTGGATGCGGCGCGTCGGCTCGCCGTCGTCGGTTTTCGCCAAGGTCAGGCCCAATCGCTCGAGGTAACTGGGCTTTCCGAAGTCTTCGGTGCGCCAATCCATCCAGGTTCGCCAGGCGTAACGGCCGGTCATGAAGGCCGCACGCGTCGGGGAGCATACCGAATGCACGTAGAACTGCTGAAGCCGCATGCCTTCGGCGGCCAGGCGATCGATGTTCGGCGTCAGCTCAGGTTTCCCCCCGTTGATGCCCAGTTGGGCCCAGCCCATGTCGTCGGCCAAGATAAAGATGATGTTCGGCCGACTGCCCGCCGGCGACTCGGCACCGACGGCCGAAACACCGTGCACGCCGACGAACGCGACCGCAAGGCCGATCCACACCGACAATCCTACCAGCACACGCAGATGGTTTCGCATCGATGACACCTCGCCGCAGTGAGCGAATTGTGGTCCGTCCGACGCGTATTCTACCTAGCATCGCGGCCGGCATAAAAGCATTCGGCGCGCAAGACCGGGTGCCCGCCGGCGTGAACGCGAAAAAACCGTGTCGTTTTGCTGCAAGAATCGCGAGCCGAACTTCTCGGCAGCGTCGGCGGAAAGAGAACGCCCAGCCGAACATGCGGCACCGGGACCGTTCAGCGGTTCATGCGCTCGCGAAGACGACGCGAGGCTTCTTCGAGGAATCGGCGTTCCTTGCGGGTAAGGCTTTCTTCGCCGTGGTCGCGGATCTTGTCGAGCAGTCGATCGACCTCGCGCCGAAGTTCGTCGAGTTCGTCGGCTTCGCGGCGAGCCTTCGCGTCTTCGGCGTCTTCCTCGTCGTCGAAGCGGCGCACCTTCAACGCAGGCCGCCGCGACCGCCACCTCTCGAATAGTCCGCCGAATTGAAACAGCCGCCCCAATCGCAGGCCCGATTGGTAATACGCCAACGCGATCAGCACGCCGGTGATGTGCACCGAGTAGGCGATGTTCGTTTGCGTGTTGTTCAGGGCGTAAAGGAAATCGGGAACGACCAGCAGCAAACCGGCCACCCAGGCGGGGACGGGCAACACGAAAAACAACAGGACGATCCGATTCGGGAAGTTCAGGCAGAACAAGAAGAACATCCCGATCACCGCCCCGGAGGCCCCCACCAGGTACGTCCCCCCGACGACGCCGGTCATTCGGTTCGCAACCGCCCACACCACACCGCCGAGGATGATCATCGCGAAATACAGCCGCAAGAACTCGTTCCGACCCAGCAGGTTTTCGACGTCGCGGCCGAAGAAAAAGAGCGTGAGCATGTTGAAGAACACATGCTGCGGACTCGGCGCGTGCAGGAATCCGTAGGTCACGAATCGCCACCACGTCCAGGGGGTCCACAACGTGTCCACCCGCGCCGCTCCGAGGTCGCTCAGCAGGTACCCCGTGAACGCGTTCACGATATAGATCGCAATATTGACGACGATTAGCGCGATTACAACGGATTGTGGGCCGGTTGCTCCGAAGGGGGAGCGGCGGTAACGCACGTAGTCGCGATCGTACAAGCCCATGCCCGGAGTCCTTTCACCCTGAAACTGCTCCGAAATCCGCAATGAGAGGGCGGCAATGTCGCCGCTTGTCGCCATTGTACCGTAGCACACGGCGAAAGATAACGACGTCCGGCACCCTTTCGAGCCGGTGGGCGGAGCGGCTTGCCGACGCGGAACCGTCGGAACTACACTCGGGCATTGCCGCGTGGCGTTTTGTCTGTCGTTTTCCCAGATTATCTACTTTGCCCCGTCGGAGCCGACTGATGCCGCGAGTGTTTTCGACCTACTGCCGGTTTCCGGGCTTAGGGATTGTCCGGCTGCTCGGCCTGCTTGTCGGTATTGCAGCGGGCGCCGGGTTCGGTGCGACCGCCGCGTGGGGACAGGAAACGCCGGTCCCGAAATTGCGGGTGGTCGAGGCCGCCCCCCTTTCGGCGTGGGATGCCCGCTTCGCGCCGAGCGACGCCTGGGGCGGTGCCGACGGCGCTTACTCGGTCCCTCTTTCTTCGGACCGAATCCTTTGGTTGTTCGGCGACACGTTCACCGACGCCTCGCGACGCCGGATGGTCAACAATTCGATTGCGATCGCCCGCCAGACGCATTCCGGCGACCGAACCGATTGGAACGTCGATTTCTATTTCGGACACGACGCCGAAGGGCGTCGGACGTCGTGGGTGGTGCCTCGCGACGGCCGCGGGTTCTTCTGGCTGCTTGCGGGCGTGCGACTCGACGATTGCGCCGTACTGGTTGCCGCCCAAATCGAGCACACGCACACAGGCGGCCCGTTCGGGTTTCGTCAGATCGGTCAATGGTTGCTCGTCGTTGAGAACCCCGATGCAGAGGTCGCGTCGTGGCGGATCGAACAATACGCGATTCCCCATTTTCTCGATACGCCGGAGCGGTCGATCGTCTTCGGCTTGTCGTTGGTGCTACACAAGGGTTGGCTTTACGTGTACGGTTACGACGAAGACCGTCTCGCGAAACCGTTTCCGAACAAGCGGCTGATCGTCGCACGGGTCGAA
>CAYVVR010000357.1:0-4812 GCA_964454655.1 uncultured Planctomycetaceae bacterium
TGGATGATGAATCGGGCGAAGGTCCCGATCGCCGACTACATCGAAGAAAACGTCAAAAAGTTCAACCCGTCAAGTTCGACGCCGACGCCTTCGTCGGCCTGGCGAAAGAAGCCGGGATGAAGTATCTCATCTTCACCGCCAAGCATCACGACGGCTTCGCGATGTTTCATTCGAAGTGCAGCGACTACAACGTCGTCGACATGACGCCCTTCGGACGCGACGTCGTCAAAGAGCTGGCCGAAGCCTGCCGCAAGCACGGCCTGCGGTTCGGGCTGTACTATTCGCAGGCCCAAGATTGGCACCATCCCGGCGGTTTCGGCAACAACTGGGACAAGACGCTACAGCACGTCGATCACGAAATCTACGTGCGGGAAAAGGCCGTGCCCGAGGTCCGCCAACTGCTGACCGAGTACGGCCCCATCGCCGTTTTCTGGTGGGATACCCCGCGGCAAATGAGCCGCGAATCGCTCGACAGCCTCTACTCGCTGACCGCGCTGCAACCGGGCATCATCACGAACGATCGCTTGGGAGAAGACTATCCCGGCGATTACAAGACCTACGAGCGGCAAATCCCCGAGCGTGCGCCCGCCGTGCCGTATTGGGAAGTGTGCATGCCCATCAGCGGAAGCTGGGGATACAAGAAGACCGACACCGATTTCAAGTCGATCGACACACTCATCCGCAACCTCGTCGATATCGCCAGCAAGGGCGGTAATTACCTGTTGAACGTCAGCCCGACCGGCGAAGGCGTGTTGCTTCCTCAGTCGGTCGAGCGGCTGAAAGCCATCGGTCGCTGGATGAAGGTCAACGGTGAGGCCATCTACGCGACGTCGGCAAGCCCCTTCCCGCCGTTCGACTGGGGCCGCTGCACGATGAAACGCCACGGCGACGCGACGACGTTGTACCTGCACGTGTTCGATTGGCCGGCCGACGGCAAACTGCTGGTGCCCGGCTTGAAGAATCCGGTCGTCGACGCGAAACTTCTGGCCGACGATCGCAAGGTCGAGGCGACACCGGTCGACGAGGGCGTTCTCGTCACGCTTTCCGGCGATGCACCCGATCCGTACGTGAGTGTCGTCGTTCTGCGTGTAGCCGGAGAGCCCGAAGTCGAAGCCGTGTTACCCAAGCCGAATGCCGAAGGCGTCCTCACCTTGTACGCCGACGACGCCTACCTGCACAACAACGAGGGTGCTCCGGCCATTCGCCTTCGCAATCGCGACACGATTCCCGACTTGGGATACTGGACCGACCCGAACGCCTGGGTTGAATGGGAATTCCAGATCGACAAACCGGGCCGGTACACGATCGAGGCCGTCGTCGCCATCCAAGAACCGAAGACACGGTTTCGCGTGCGCATCGGTGATTGGGAAACGACCGTCGAAGCCGAATCGACCGGCGGATACGGCGAGTATGTCGAACAACCGTGGGGAACCGTCGAGATCGAACGGCCGGGCGCGTACAGCCTGAGCGTTCGTCCCGATCCCGATGCGTGGCAGCCGATGAACTTGCGACACGTGCGCCTGCGGCGGAAATAACCCGCGGTGCGAACGAACGGTTCGATTTTCGACTTGAACACCAAGCGGAGAAGAAGCGTGGCTTTTTCCACTCGCTACGTTGCGTGGGTGCTGTGCGCGGCAGCCGGGATGATCGGTGCGTCGGCGACGGCCCAAGACCGGGCGGACGTCGATTTCGAGGCGTTCTTGGCCCGGCACGACATGCTTTGGGATCGTCTTCCCGACCGCTGGGAGCTGGCCCCGTTTTCCGGAAACGGCAATGTCGGGTTCCTCCTGTACCGCGACCCGCGTGATCCCGAAAATGCCGTTTCGATTCACGTCGGGCGCCACGACTATTACGACCATCGCCTTCCCTACGAAGGCGAGCAGATGTTGTGGATCTATCGCAGCCGCTTACCGTTGGGGCGGTTTCAAATCCGCTCGAAAGGAAAAATCACCGGCGTCGATTGGCGGTTGGACCTGTGGAACGCCGAGCTGCGCGGCACGATCACGACCGCCCGCGGCGCGTACACCCTGCGCGCGTTCACGCACGCCGAACTCGACGTCCTTTCGTGGGAATTCCGCCCGCAAGGCGACGAAGCGATCACTATCGAATGGATCCCGGAAGAACCGATGCCGCCGGTGCGGGCGACGCTCGATGCAGGCGGCGGCCCCAAAGGCGGAAGCTGGGACCGCATGCGCACTGCGCCGCTGCCCATGCCGCCGAAGCCCGAACGCTTCGAGGAAGACGGAGCTCACTTTTGCCGTCAAATCCTCTATCGACATCGCGGCGAAACGACCGTCGGTTGGGAAGTCGCCGGCGATCCGACCGATGCCGTTACCCTGATCGCGAGCGTTCATCATAGTTTTCCCGAACAAAACAGCTTGGACGTCGTCCGCGAAAACCTGCGTCGCGCGAAGGCGATGCGTGCCGAAGGCACCTTCGTCACCTCCCACCGCCGGTGGTGGCACGAATATTATCCGCAAAGCTTCGTGACCCTCGACGACGCCGAGAAAGAGGCTTTCTATTGGATTCAAATGTACAAGTTGGCCTCGGCGATGCGCGGCGACGGTCCGATCCTCGACTTGATGGGACCGTGGTACCACAAGACGTTCTGGCCGATGGTCTGGGGCGACTTGAACGTGCAAGTCATTTACTGGACGCACCTGACCGCGAATCGGTTGGAACTCGGCGAATCGCTTTTGAACACGCTCGACAAGTACGCGGGCAACCTGGAAAAGAACGTCCCCGAACACTGGACCGACAGCGCGTCGATTTCGGCTTGCTTTCCGCAAGATTTGGACGGCTACGCCCACGGCAAGGTGCCCGACATGCTCGCCTGGATGTTGCACGACTATTGGTTGCACTGCGTGTACGCAGGCGACAAGCAACGCTTGCGAGACGGGCTCTTCCCGCTTTTGCGAAAGACGGTCAACGCCTATTTTCATTACCTCGACGACAATCCGCTCGACCTCGGCGACGGCAAGATCCACATTGCGAACAGTTGGTCACCCGAGTATCCCGGCGGTCACGGCCGCGACATCAATTTCACGATCGCCCTCTTCCGCTGGAGCCTGCAAACGCTGATCGACCTGAACGACGCGTTCGAACTCGACGATCCGCTCGCGTCGAAGTGGCAGGCGACGCTCGACAAATTGGTCGATTTCCAGGTCGACGAAAACGGTTTGCGGATCGGACGCGACATTCCGTTCGACCAACCGCACCGGCATTTCTCGCACTTGCTGGCGTTCTATCCGCTGGCTTTGCTGACGCCCGACGATCCCGAAACCGCCAAGCTGTTGCGAACCTCGGTCGATCACTGGCTCGACGTCACGTTTCACGGCAAAAACGGGACCAAGGCGATGCCCTTTACCGGTTACACGCTCACCGGGGCCGCCTGCATGTACGCCTGGCTGGGCGACGGCGACGAGGCCGAAACGTACCTCGACCACTTCATCGACCACCAGCGGGTATCGCCCACCACGATGTACGCAGAAGGAAACCCGGTGATCGAAAGCCCCCTTTCGTTCGCAACGGCCGTCCACGAAATGCTGCTGCAAAGCTGGGGCGATACGATTCGTGTGTTCCACGGCACGCCGAAAGCATGGAAAAACGCGGCGTTCCACCACCTACGCACGCGCGGGGCATTCTTGGTGAGCGCAAAGAAACAAGACGGCGTCGTGCAATGCGTATCGGTCACGAGCCTGGCGGGAAATCCCTGCCGGGTGGCGGTTCCCATTCCCGATCCGGTCGTGACGATCGACGGCGAACCGGCTTCCGCCGATCGCGCGAAACGGAACGGCGACGGAACGTGGGTCGTAACTCTGCCGAAGGGAAGCACGGTCACGTTCACGGCCCGACGCCCCGCAGAAATCGATCCGGTGATCCGACCGATTCCTCACCCCGAATCGCAGACGCACCTGTTCGGCTACAGCTGCAAGACGGAGCGTTTGCCCGGCCATCGCTATTACGCGGGCAAGTGACGGGCAAACCGCCCGAAAGACGATCGGGCCGAGCGGTATCCACCCGGCCCGATATCGAGATCGTGCGGCGGCAGGCGATCCGCCTAGCGTTTCGAGGGCGTCAATTCCAGATCGATCGTGTTGTCGCCCGGTTTGACCTCGACGACGTAATCTTTCGGCAACGTCCCGGGCAACACGTCTTCAGGCTCGGTGGTATCGTCGGTTTGTGCCGCCGGCGAAATCGAGACCTTGTGTTTGCCGACGGCGGCACCGTCGCCTTCTCTCTCCGTCGAGAGGACGTAATGTCCGGCGTCGTCGGTCACCCCCATCGACGGCCGCGTTACCGCTGTTTCACCGTCGGACGGCACGGGATTGAAGACGACGATCACGCCCTTGACCGGTTGCCCGTTACAGGTAACGGTCCCTTCGACCGAAGCCATCTTCGGACCGCCGCATCCGACGATCGAGACCAAGGCGGCAACCAACACCGACAAAGCAATTCGAGAAGAACGCATCGAAAAACTCCTCTTTGGGGAAATCGATTCGGTGATGATTTTCGGCGGTCACTGGTTGTTGATCACTTCGGATCCGGCCCGCGTACCAAGAGCGAGGTACACGTCCCAATCGATCGTTTCGGGCAAGAAACGAACCGAAGCATCGCACATCAAGAACATAGCGCCGCCGGGATGCCGACTCGACGCGGCGTCGCGGTCGCCGCTGTTGATCAGGCTGCGGGGCTGGCCCCACATGTTGAACAAGGCATCGTCCCAGTTGCCGTCGGTTCCGGCCCAGATCGGCCAGCGTTGGTTGGCGCCGTCGTCGGGCGCCCATTGTTCGGAGTACACGCCCGAGGCCC
>CAYVVR010000358.1:0-4810 GCA_964454655.1 uncultured Planctomycetaceae bacterium
CCATCATTTCGTGATGCCCGGCTACGTGCTTCGCGGACGCGGGAACGGCAATCCCGTGCAAATGGACGTGGTCTTCGACTACGACAATCGTCCCGGCATCAAGGTCAACCATTTTTGCATCGGGGCGCCCGGCGGTGAGGAACCCAGCGGTACGCCCGAGTCCCATCCTTTCGGTTTCCGAAAAGGGACGACGATCGTCGAAAACTACATCTATTCGACGGGGCGGGCGGCCATCGCTTTTTCCGGCGACGGCGTCGTGTGCTCGCATAATGTCATTCGCTTCAAGGACGATGTATTGCGTCCCACGACCGACGGCATCAAGATGACCTCGGGCGCGTCGACCAACGACAATCGGGCCGTCGAAATGCGAGGATATCGCTGGATTCTCGAAGGTAACGATTACCGCGTGTATCGCAATTGGGCCGCCGATCGCAAATACAAGATCAACGACGGCGAAGGCCTGATGCACGAGAATCATTGCAACTCGGCGATCGTCGACGGCGTGTTGGTAGGCAATCGCGGAAACACGTACCTATCGCTGTACAAGACCGGTCGCATCGACGGTTTGTTGATCGAGAAGAACGAGATTCGTGTCGAGGAAAAGATCCGTGACGGTGTGAATCGAGCCGTGGCGATCATGGTCGATGCCGATCATTCGCCCGATCGGCGCGGCCCTTGTCGCAACGTGAAGATCGTCGGCAATACGACCACCGGCGGTATCTTGCTGGGCGGGAAACCGAGCTCAGGAAACGAGATCTGCGACAACAGGAATATCGGTAGCAAATCGGTCATCACGCTGAGAGCAGAGGCGACGGTGAAAAACAATCGCGGCTACCGGCTCGAAAAGGCGTAGGACGCGACGGCGTTGTCGGCTTGCCGTCGCGAGGTCATTTCTTGCCCTGTGCCCGTTTACGCCGGAAGAACTCGGTGAGGATCGCCCCGCACGCCTCGGCCTCGACACCGCCGACGACCTCGCAGCGATGGTTCAGCCGGTCGTCGGTGAGCAAGGAATAAAGAGATTGAACGGCGCCGGCCTTCGGGTCGGCGGCCCCGAAAACGACCGTCGGAATTCTGGCTTGTACGATCGCCCCGGCACACATGGGACACGGTTCGAGCGTGACATACAAGATACAATCTTCCAATCGCCACGAGCCGAGCGATTCCGCCGCTTGGGTGATGGCGATCATTTCGGCATGCGCCGTCGGATCGCGAAGTTGTTCCCGCTGGTTGTGGGCCGCCGCGATCACACGTCCGGCATGCACGATCACGGCACCGACCGGCACCTCGTCTTCCTCGAAGGCCGCTTGTGCCTGTTCCAAGGCCAAACGCATGAAGTGAGCATGCGGAAGCTGGTCGTGTTCAGGAGGATCGATCGGGCGAATCATGGGAGCCTGTGGTATCCGATGATCGAATCGCGGTAGCCGTACGATACGAAGCGATATGCCGCCGCGGGGGTGGTCGGCACGTCTTCTTGTCGGTATTCTACACGCTGTTCTCGCGGTTGTCTGTCGCCCCGAAATCTACCGAGGAGTGCGATGTCCATGCGCTGGGCCATTTGCAACGAAACGTTTCACGATCGTTCTTTGGAAGAAGGATTCGCGTTTGCCGCGGAATGCGGATACCAAGGCATCGAGCTCGCTCCGTTTACGCTGGCACCGTTGATCACCGATTTGTCTTCTTCGCGGAAAACCGAAATTCGCGGCGCCATCGAAGCGGCCGGACTGGAGTGCGTGGGGTTGCACTGGTTGCTGGCCAAGACCGAGGGATTTCACGTGACGACCGCCGATGCCGACGTGCGTCGTCGAACGGCCGAATACATGGGCGCCCTCGCCCGCACGTGCGCCGAGTTGGGCGGCAGCGTGCTCGTCTTCGGGTCGCCGCAGCAGCGGAACATCGAGCCGGGCATGAGCTACGAGCAGGCGGCCGACCACGCCGTCGAGGTGATTACCGCATCGCTCCCCGAGCTGGAGCGATCGAACGTCGTGCTGGCTTTGGAACCGCTGGGTCCCGAAGAAACGAACTTCTTGACGACGGCGGAAGAAACCGTGCGGTTGATCGAGCGGATCGGCTCGCCGCACGTCCGTTTGCACTTGGATTGCAAGGCGATGGCGACCGAGTCGCAACCGATTCCGGAGGTCATCCGGCAAAATGCACGTCATTTGGCGCATTTCCATGCGAATGATCCGAACCGTCAAGGGCCGGGATTCGGCGAGGTCGAGTTCGTGCCCATCTTCCAGACGCTTCGCGAAATCGAGTATCGCGGTTGGGTGTCGGTCGAAGTTTTCGATTATTCGCCCGGCATCGAGCGTCTTGCCCGCGATAGTCTGCGCTACATGAAAGAGTGCCTTGCCGCCGTTTCGTGATTGAGAACGGCGAGGAATCGCGAGGGTGATCTTTCTTCGAGCGAAGGGGCTTCGTTCGCTTTCGTGCTGCGCCGTCGGAGAAAACCGACATGGAAATGTCGGTGCGGGAACGTGAAGCCGTCACTGTGCCGTAGATCGTTTTCCTGCCGGGGGGGCGCATCGTATTGTTCAGAATGCCGCACGCCGGCGGGAAGATTGTTCGTGATGCTTCAATCGTTCCGGCTACGGGTGATTCGCCCGGATAATTCTTGACCCACGAACCACGGCGAATTAGTTTTACTTTGTCGACAATGCACGATCGATTGCGAGGCACGAACGATCGTCCCTCGCAATCGAGTGTTTGTCGGCCTGTTTACGGGAGATTCCATGATGAGAGCGTGTCGATTCTCGGCAATCGTCTTGTGGATGGTCGTAGGTGTCGCTTACGGCGTTGTGCCTTCGCCGGCTGCCGCGGCCGACAAGCCGAACATCGTCTACATCGTTTCCGACGAGTTGGGCTACTACGAGCTGTCGTGCATGGGGCATCCTCATTTCAAGACGCCGAACATCGATCGGATGGCCGCCGAGGGAATTCGATTCACCCAAGCCTTGGCAGGCGCCCCCGTGTGCGCTCCGACACGCTGCACCTTGCTGACGGGCAAACACATGGGGCACGCTTCGGTGCGCATCAATCCCGGCGGTACTCCCATTCGGGCCGAAGAGGTGACCATCGGTTCGATGCTCAAACAGGTCGGCTATGCCACCGGCGGATTCGGCAAATGGGGAATCGGCGGTCGCGGCTCGACCGGCGTGCCCGAGAAACACGGCTTCGACATCTTTTTCGGATACTACGATCAGGTGCATGCGCATTCGTATTACACGCCGTACCTGTTGTGCAACAGCAAAGAAGTTCCTTTGCCGGGAAATCACGGTTTGAGCGTGGGAGAGACGTATTCGCACTACGTCATTTGGGAGCAAGCCAAGAAGTTCATCCGTGAAAATCACGATCGGCCTTTCTTCTGTTATCTGCCGATTACGCCGCCGCACGGGATTCACGACATTCCCGAAACCGATCCCTCGTGGCAGTTGTACAAGGACAAGCCGTGGCCGCGCGAAGCCAAAGTGTACGCGGCAATGGTGAACATGATCGATCGGAACGTCGGCGAGTTGCTGGCGATGCTCAAAGAATTGGGAATCGAGGATAATACGCTGGTGTTCTTGACCGGCGACAACGGCGCCGCACCGTATTTTGCCGACGCCGAGCATCCTCGCGGTTTTCATGCCGGCAACGTAAACCCGATTACCGGCGTTGAATTTCGCGGCGGCAAGGGCAATTTGTACGAAGGCGGATTGCGCGTGCCCGCGATTGCCCGCTGGCCGGGGCATATCGAACCGGGACGTGTGAGCGATCTGTTGTGGTATTTCCCCGACATCATGCCCACGATCGCCGAATTGGTCGGCGTCGAACCGCCGAAAGATATCGACGGTATTTCGATTTTGCCGGAATTGATCGGCGAAGATGAAGCCGGCCATCCGCAACAGCAGCACGAGTTCCTTTACTGGGAATACGGCAAACAACGTGCCGTGCGGATGGGTAACTGGAAGGCGATTCAGCCGGGAACGAACGCCGATTGGGAACTTTACGACCTGTCGAAAGATGTCTCGGAGACCACCAACGTGGCCGCCGAGCATCCCGACATCTTGGCCAAGATGATCGCTTATGCCGAAGCGTCGAGCGTTCCTGCCGAACCGGGAACGTTCTTACACCCCGAATTGAACGAGAAGGACCGCCGCGCGAAGTTCGGCGATCAGCAGGGGCAGCCGAAGATCAAAGCCGCCACCGACTTGCCTCGCGAAGGTTTGGTGCCGTACCGGCAAATGAAAATCGTGTCGGTAAGCAGCGAATCGAAGCAGAACAATCATTTGGCGATTCACGCGATCGACGGAAATCCGGCCACCTGGTGGCACAGCGAGTTCACCCCTGAATTGCATCATCATCCGCACGAATTGGTGATCGATTTGGGGAAACGCTACGTCGTGCGAGGCATCGCGTACCTGGCCCGCCAAGATTCGGGTTTCAACGGCGCGATTGCCGAATGCGAGGTCTTCGTGGCCGATTCGACCGATTTCGATGGGGTCGCGCCCGCGAAGGTCACGTTCAAGAAGACGAAAAAACCGCAACGTGCCGAATTCGATCCGCAAACGGGAAGGTACGTGCGTATCCGCACGCTGTCGGAAGTCGGCGGCCATCCGTGGGCGTCGGCGGCCGAGATCGGCATTGTCGGAGAGCCGGCTGAGCGATAATCGGTGATCGTCTTTCGGCGGTGCGACCATCGTAGACGATCGAACCGGTTCGACGGCGACCGACGGCCGTATGCGGCGTGCGTGCGGAAAACACGGTCGATACGTCGTTCGCGGACGGCCGAGACACGGTCGTCGCGATCGGTTTGAGTTGCCCATCCTTAGAA
>CAYVVR010000359.1:0-4808 GCA_964454655.1 uncultured Planctomycetaceae bacterium
TTGAACAGATGCTCGTGGTCCGGGGCCAACGGTTCCTCGAACCAGGTATAGCCGAATTCGGCGAGCGTCCTCCCGATGTCCAAGGCCTCGGAGAGGCTGTACGCATGGTTCGCGTCGGCCATGAGAACGGCATCGGGCACGGCTTCTCTCACGGCGGCGATGAGCTTGTGGTCGAACGCCGGATTCTTGCCCACCTTGATTTTCATCGCGCGAAAGCCCCGGGCCCAATAGGTTTGGGCCTCGGTGCAGATGGCGTCGAGCAGTCGATCTTCGGACGTTCGGACGAAATACATGCCGGTCGCGTAGGCTTCGACCGTGTTGCGGTACCGCCCTCCGAGAAGTTCCGAAACCGACCGACCCAGCAGCTTGCCTTTCAAGTCCCACAAAGCCATGTCGAGGCCCGACATGGCCCCCATCATCACGCCGCCTCGAGCGAAGTCGAGCGACGCTTGCCACATCTTGTGCCACAGCCGATCGACTTCGACGGCCGGTTCGCCGATCAACAGTGGGCCGTAGTGCGAGGCGATCGCCGCCTGGTACACCGCGGCCGGGCCGTAGCATTCGCCCCATCCGACGGTTCCGTCGCTCGTTTCGATTTCGACGAGCAGGCTGTTTCGAGTGTCGTAGTACCACTGAGAGAAGCCGAACGGCTCTTCAAGCCGACAACGAACATGGTGTGTTCGAATGCGAGTGATGTTCATCGACGAGAGTTCCAGGTTTTCGTCCGAACGTTTGGAAGAGGACGACTGCTGTTAGATCGTGTCGGCGAGCGGGGCAACGACGCCCGGCACGGTCGGCATCGTTTCGACGGTGCCGATCCGGTACGCCGTTTCGTCGCCTGAATCGGACGCTTTCGGATTGAGCGTCGAGGCGTACGACATGACGACCGTGGCGACGATGATCAAAAGCACCCCGGCCGCCATCGTCAGGAAGGGTTTGGCCATTCCTTTCCATTCTCCGGTGATGACGCCGACGGCGTTGCTGACGATCAGGGAAAGCCCGAGCAGCATCGGCCATCCGATCACCGTTCCCAATTCGCCCATCAAGGCGGCCCCCTGCCCGAAGGTTCCCAGTGCCGCGAACCACAGTAACCCTGCGATTACGGCCCATTTTAGGGCCTGGAAGGCGCCGTCGTTTTTAATCGATCCGAGCGACCTGTTCTTGATCAAGAGGAAGACGGCGTAGCCGGCGTTCATCAGATAGGCCCCGGCGAGGACGACGACCCAGCGGGCCAAGGCACTGTTGCGTTCCACCGCCCCATGTTCGACCGCGATGCGGCCGATGGTTTCCGTTCGATCGAAACCGACCGCCAGCATGGCCGAAAGGACGCCGCAAACACAGGCAATCACCAGCCCGATTCGAAGGTCACGTCCCGTCTTGATGCCTTCGAGTTGTTGCCCCCGTTCCGAGGCGACCTTGTCGCGTTGCAATCCGGCGATCGTGCAGATGACGACGCCGACGGCCAACAAGGCGAGCCCGATGAGCACGAACACCATCGCTTCGGACGACGTGTTGCCGGAACGGAGAATCAGCGGGATCAGCGAGCCCACCAAGGAGCACAATCCCATGACGATGCCGTAGGTGAGCGACATGCCGATGTAACCGACCGAGATGCCGAACATCATGCCGCCGATGCCCCACAAGAACCCCAGAACGGCCCCTTGTCTTACTTCATCCAACGGGGCTTGCTGGAGAACTTGCGTGAGCTCGGGAACGACCAAGAACGCCCAAATCAAAGGAAAGATGAGCATGGCGACCGACGCGTGGACCAACCACCAGGCCTCCCACGCGACGGGTTTGACATACTTCATGCCGAGGCCGAATGTGCCCTGAAACACGCTCGCCAGCAGAATCAACAACAAGGGAAACAAAAATTCGTTCATGGCGATCTTCTCGGAACGAACCAAATCGGGAAGGAACCAAACGTCGCGTAAGCTCGACGAAACCGCGGCGCACACATCACGCGGCGATCGGACGATCGCGGGCCTTCGCTCAATGTGAGTTGTTGGCGTTATGCCCTTGGTGCGGGCCTCTTCGTCGCGGACATGACGAAGACGCACTTTCGGCAACCGCGGTCAAGCAACGGCCGTCGCATCGACCCGTGAGCGGTCAGGGCCGGTGCGACGACGTTTTCTGCAACGACGAATATTCGGTTCACCACCGATGGCGACGGCTAGGCGACGGCTAGACGTCCGCTTGCTGATGGGCTTCCCAGGCGGTGACGGCGTTTCGGCGAGCGACGCGCATCGCTTCGACGGTAGCCGTTCGGGCGGCCTCGGCATCGCGGGTCTTCATCGCTTCGACCAATCGGCGATGGAATCGTTCGGCTTCGTCCAGTTTGGCACGATCGTATTCCCAAAACGTAGCCGTGAAGACACGTACCAGTAGTCGCGTGTCTTCCAGGATTTTCGACATGTACCGGTTTCGCGCCGCGTCGATGACCGTGCGATGAAATCGGATGTCCAACGACACGAACTTTTCAAGGGCGTCACCGGCGAGCACGGCTTGGTCGTCGGCGCGGAACGCCTCGGCAATTTGGCACATCTCGTCGAACGTGGTTTCGAGCCTTGCCAATTCTTCGGCGGTCATGTTGGCAGCCGCTTCGGCGGCGGCGTAGCTTTCGAGCACTTCACGCACGGCGTACATTTCTTCGAGCTCTTTGCGATGCGGGACTCGCACCGCCGCCCCGAAGCGAGGGGCATACTCGATGAGCCCTTCGTTTTCCATTTGGCGTAGGGCTTCTCGGACGGGCGTTCGACTCATGCCCAAACGCCGGGCAAGCTCGGGTTCCGACAGTTGCATTCCGGCGCGCAACTCGCCGCGGAGAAGAAATTCTTTCAGACGTTCGTACGCTTGTTGGCGCAAGGTAAGCGGAAACATGTAGCACTCCTCAACGCTTCCAGTGTGGGACAGTATACCGTGTATACACGGAATGCACAACCGTTCCTATCATCCGATTAAACACGATTTGTCATCGCCGAGCAAATCTTTTGAGGAAGGCACAAAGAGGCCTAGTCGGCGGTTTCCACGCGAATCAGCATCACCCCGTGCCGGGGAACCTCGCAACGGAAACCGCTTGCGAACGTGCCGACGTCTTGTTGACGCCATAGATCGCGGACTTGCTGCGGCCCGGTTCGGCCCAATTCGGTCCAGTCGATCGAAATCTCGATCGGTATCTCGGTGATGTTGAACAACCCCACCGCCGCCGCGCCGTCCTCGAGAGGTTTGACCATCACGAACTGGTCGTCCGTGCGGCGTATGATCTTGCCTTGTTTGCCCAGGGGATCTTGATCCACACCGATCACTTCCGCGTTGCAGAGGATGTTCAGCGTAAACGCGTCGAGATGCTCCATGTCGCCGGAAAAGATCAACGGAGCGGCCATCAGGCACCACATCGACATGTAACTGTACTGTTCGTTCGGGGTAAGCGGTGTGGGCTTCGGGGGCGACTGGTGACGCGCATCGCCCACGTATCCGATGAGGAGATAATCGGGGTCGTTCCAATGGCCGGGTTTGGCGTATGCGTGATGTTCGGCATTCGCAAACCCGATGTGATAGAACCCCGGCAACGCGCCGCCTCGGGCAAGACCCAAATCGCCGGTCGTCCGCCAGCAGTTTCCGTGGACGTCGGCCGCCCATTCCCAAACGTTACCCATCCCGTATTGACACAAGTTGTAGACGATGTCGCGATCCAGTCCGACCAGGATTTCGCCCATTTGCCGATACGGTTTTTGGTAGCGTTCCAGACCTTCGCCCGTGGCGACGCGTCCGTAACTGCACCAATCGTACTTGAGGAAATCGTATCCCCAGGCGGCGAATGTTTCGGCGTCTTGTCGCTCGTGGCCGTAAGCCCCGGTGTAACCGCCGAGGCACGTATTCGGGCCGGGCGACGTGTACAACCCGATTTTGAGCCCCTTCGCGTGAACGTAATCGGCCAGCGCCGCCATGTCGGGAAAATAGGCATTTGAGCGAATCGTGCCGTCGGGCTCTCGTGGAACTCCCGCCCGCTTCGGATCCGAATGTTTGGGATTGACCATCCACCCGTCGTCGATGTTCACGTAGCTGTACCCGAAATCGGCCATTCCCGAGGCGATCATTTGATCCGCCGCGCGTCGAATATGCGATTCGGTGACGAAACCGTACCACGAGTACCAGTGGTTCCAACCCATCGGCGGAGTGAGGGCCAGGGTTTGGCCGACGACGATGTCGAATCGACGGCGATCGCTGCCGACGTCGTTTTTCGCCGTGAAGACTACGGAGTACGTGCCCGGTTTCGAGGGGGCGCTACCGCGAATGATTCCGGTGGTCGGATCGAGCCGGAGGGTTTCCGGAAGACCCTCGGCAGTGAACTGCATGGGCCGGCGGCCGGTCGCCGGAATTCGGTATAAGAACGGGCGTCCTGGACGGCAACCGTACACCTTGGCGTTGTTCAACCGCGGTTCCGGTCCCGGTTTTGGCGTCAAGATGATTTTTTCTTCTGCGGGCGCCGCTACGCATTCGATCACGGCATTTTCTTCCGCGACGAAGTGCGCATCGGCCCAGTCGGCATGATCGTAATGGATGTCGTCACCTCCGGACGTGACCCACAGAAGCATGGACGAGGCGTTTTTCAGGTCGACCTCCACCGGCTTTGCCGGGTCGCCGCCGTGCATCAGGCCGCTGTCGAATCGCGGCCGACCGTCGACGAAAATGCGAAACCGAACGGAGCCTCGACCGCCTGCCGAGTCGTCGACACCGCAATAGGCGCAAAACGTCTTCACGCGTCCGTCGAGTCGCAATCGGATGATCGAGTCGGCGTGTGTTCCCAC
>CAYVVR010000360.1:0-4758 GCA_964454655.1 uncultured Planctomycetaceae bacterium
CTTTAGAGCTGCGCCCCGAACCGACGCAAAAGGCATCGAGTCGTCCGGGTGCATAAAGCCGGAAACGGCCGCCGAATGACGAGACCGCTATCGATGCAGCGTCGAAACGGTTACTTTCCGCTCTTACCGAACATCTTCAGCAGGCCACCGAAGCCCGAGCTCTTTTTCTTCGCCTCGGCCACCTGGTCCGGATCGTCGGCACACAATGCAACGGCCAAATCGTTGATTTGCTGCGTGATGTTCGCCTTGGGCGCGTGCTGAATGAGCGGTACGCCGTTGTTGCGGGCTTCGCTGACCGTGCGATAGTCGTTGGGAATCTGCCAGAAGATTTCGCGACCGATCGTTTCCTGCGCCTTTTTCGCGTTGATCTGTCCCGAATCCAACCCGGCGCGATTGACGACGACCCGCACCTTGTCGACCATCCCTTCCATGTTTTGGAACGACATCAGCAACCGAACGACGTTTCGCAAACACGGAAGGTCGAGTTGCGTCACCAGCACGATGTGCTGGGCCATCTCCAGCGCCACCATGTCGATCGGCGTGAAGCTCTTCGAGAGATCGACGACCAAGTGCGTAAAGCTCGCCTTGAGCAAACCGATCACCCGTTGCAAGTCGTCCGGCGCGACGAGACTCACGTCTTCCAATTGCACGGGCCGCGGCAACAGGAACAATCCCGACGAGTGCTTGGTGAGCGACCGCTTCAGCAGCGAATAATCCAACCGCGTGACGTTTTGCGCCACGTCGACGATCGTGTAGTCGGGGATGGTATCCAACAGCACATCGGCATCGCCCAGGCAAAAGTCGAGATCGACCAAGGCGACGGTGTTCTTTTCGTCGGCGGCCAGGGCACACCCCAAGTTCACGGCGATCGTGCTGCATCCGACGCCGCCTGTCGCTCCGGCCACGGCGATGACCTGCGAACTTCGCGCCCGCTTTTCACCGCTTCCGAAACGCCGTTCGCTGATCCGCCCCAAGGCGGCCAACAAATCGTCCAAGCGAATCGGCAGCGGCAAGAATTCTTTGGCCCCGGCACGCATCGCCTGAAGGATGACGTTGCCGTCGGCCGACGAGCTGACGACCAACACGGCGCATTCGGGCGCCTGCTGGCTCAAGCGAGCGACGAGATCGAGTCCCTTTTGCTGATCGGCATCGATCGCCACGACGCCGATGTCGGGCGTCGTCTGCGTGATCACGTCGCAAAAGAACTCGTAACGCGAGCACTCCGCCTCGAGCCAGATCATATCCATGCCCAACAGAAGCTTCTTCAGCTCTTCGCGGGTGCGATCGTTGGGGTCGACGATGGCGAGGCGCAGTACGTTACTCATGGCTGTTTCGTCACAAACGAGGAAAGGGCGAACACGGCGTGGTTCGCCCGAGGACCATCCTTCGCGCCGCGCAAGACATCGCGACGCGGTTGCTCATTCCTGCCGTCAAAGTCTCGGTAAACCTACTGAATTATGGCACACAAATTCAGCGGGCACCTTCATATCCGACCGGTCCGATGAATCCGGGAAGCTTTTGCGGAGCCGACGAACCGTTCCGATTTTGAGGCGCAGAAGAGTTTTGCGGCATATTCTGCGTTTGCGACGTCGGGTGAATCACCCCCGGCTTCACCGCCGCCTGCGGATCCACCGGTTTGACGGTCAGTCCTTCGGGAGTGATGTCGAGCATTTGGCCTTCGCCGCCGGCCGCCTTCGGGCCCGAGGGAGATCCCGGCGGGCAGCATTTCGGCGTTTCGATGTACCCCTTGAAGTACAGCTCGCCGTCCGTCGGGCTTCCCGTCTGCGTTCCCGGCCCGCAGGGCGGCACTTCTTCGGGATCCATCGCATCGACCAGCTCGGGCGTCACCAAGATAAGCAATTCGACCTCGTTTTGGCGTTCCATGACCTTGCGGAAGGCCATGCCCAGGTACGGCACGTCGGAGACCCACGGTAAACCGCGACGTTCGGCTTCGGTGCGAGTTTGCACCAACCCGGCGATCGCCAAGGTTTGCCCTGCTTGCATTTCGACGCCCGTATCGACCTCACGAACGCGAAGGCCGGGCACCGTCGTCGAATTGATCGTGACGCTGCGGGCGCTGTCGATCTCGCTCACCCGCGGGCGCACTTCCAGGCGAATCCGCCCGTTGCCCAAAACGATCGGCACGAAGTCGACTTGGGTGCCGTACTTCTTGTATTCGATCGAAACCGTTCCCAGGCTTTGCGGCACGAGGATGGGAAACTCGCCGCCCACCTGGAAAAACGCGGGCCGACCGCTGACGGTCACCAACGTCGGCTCGGCCAACACCTTCATCAGGTTGTCTTGACGCAACGCTTCCAACACGCCGAAGAAGGCGCTGCCGCCGTCGATCACGCTGAAGGCGAACGTTTCGCCGCCCGAGGTGACCGCCGAAATCGGATTGTCGATCACGATGCCGACCGACGGATCATACGACGTCTGCGCCGGATTCACCGCACTAAGAAGCCCCGAAGGACTCGATCGAACCGTGCTGTTCCCCGAGATTTGCCCCCAGTCGAAGCCCAATTCCCGCAGCTTCGTCCGCGATACTTCCATGACCTTCACGTGCAACAACACTTCGTGCACGCCGCCGACGGTCAAGTTCGAAATGACCTTCGGGTAGTACTCTTCGGCGATCTGCATGATCCGCGGAATGTGCTCTTGCTGATCGACGTAACCCGACAGCAACACGCCGCTGGAAATAGGAATCACCTCGATCGAGGCGTTCGGAAACTGCGACTTCAGCAGCAAGCTCAACTCGCGGGCATCGCCGAAGACGATCACATCGACCGTGTAGATGCGGCCGTCTTCATCCCAGAAGTTGACCTGCGTCACCCCGGCTTTCTTGGCGAACACCTGGACCTGGTTCGGCGAAAGGGCCGTGAGCTCCAAGATTTCGGGGTTGTTCACCTGCGCCTGCGGGATGCGCTTTTCAAGCGTGATGATGCGGCTGGAATTGACGGTGATCTCCAACCGCTGCATCGACGAGGTGACTTTGAACACCGCACTATTTCCCGTCTGCAACGCGGGTGTTGCGTTGGCCCCCTGCGGTTGCGGGCCGGGATTTTGTGCGTGCAGCGATTGTCGACCGCCCAAGAACGCGGCCCAGACAAGCACGATCGCCGTCAGTCGTCCAATTCGTTTCATCGTCCTTGACCATCCTTGCATGGCAGGGTGAACCGTCGTCACGTCCAACGGATGACGGGTCTATCGTCCGTGATCGGCAGACGTCGCAATCGACGCCTGCTGCGCAATCCTCAATTGGTTTTGTATCCCGCTTTCACCGTCACCGGTGAAGCGAGTCTTTCGCCCTTGTTTTTACGATCGGCCGAAGTCGACGTTCAGTCGCCTGCTTCGGGATCGATCAACGGTTCCGGTTCGGGCTCGGGCTCCGGTTCGGTTTCCGGCGCGACACCGGGCACCTGCCCACCCCCGGCGAATGGATCCGAAACGACGCCCGTCTCGGCGCCGCCGGTCGCGTATTCATCGACCACCCGCCAGCGTTTTTCACCGTCGCCGGTCGGGCTGACCGCTTCTTCGGCTTCCAAGGTCACGTCGCTGACCACCGGCCCCGAAATGACGCGAATCGCCCAACGATCCGGCGTCGGGGGAAGGACCGGCGCCGGCTGCGGTGTCGGTTCCGACTGTCCGGCCAACAATCGGTTCATGAATTCTTCGCCGGGCAGTTTCTCGTCCTCCGAGTTTCCTTCACTCGATTTCTCGCCCAGCAACTCGGTCGGCTCGACGCCGGGCGTCGAGGTCGTCTCCTCGTCGCCCAGCCCGCGAAGCACCAGCCGGATTTTTCCCAGCTCGCTGGCCGCGGTCAGCATTTCGGCCTGCTCGGGTTTCACCAACAGCGAGACCGTCTTCGCCGTCGTCGGCGCGCTCGCTTCGTCGTCTTCGGGCGTGATGATGTACTTGTCGTCGACCGCGAACACGCGGATGTTCTGGAGGATGGTTCGCGTGACGCTTTTCATGATTCCCTTGGCCGGGTTGGCTGCGAAATGGACGACCACGTCGACCCGGTCGCTGGGCCGAATGATCGCCGCACTTCCGCTGACGGCGTCGACCTTCACAGCCACCACGCGGTATCCGCGAGGAATCAGCGGCGCCGCGCCTGCATCGACCGCCCCTTTCTCCAAGAGCTGGTCTTCGAGCAAGGGCGATCCCTTGTAGATCTTGGTCTTGGTACGGCGGCCTTCGACTTCGGCGAGATCGGTCAACGCCCCTTCGGGGACCTTGTCCTTGGGCCACTCCTCGAGCTTGACTTGCTCTTTGGTGACCGCATCTCCCATCCCGATGTTGTCGACGGCGACGACGATCGAGGTCATCTCCTCGGACGGCGACGTGGGTTCGGCGTCTTTCTTGGCCATCACTTGCGTGATGCTGATGGCCGCCACAAGGCCGCACCCCAAGGCCATGACCAAAAGTACGATCGACTTGGCTCGCATAGGTTCCCGTCCCCGTTTCCCGACCCTTCAGTTCGCTGCCCAGGGTCGCTTACACGGTCTGTCGGCATCCTTTCGACCGTGTGTGTTCGTGTTGAAACGGTGTCCTCCGTGATGATCCGTCGTATCCGATACTCAAACGGCAATGGTCCGCCGCGAGGTATTCCTCACGCGGCGGCGTTTCGACTGTTCGTCGGTCGACATGCCCGCTCGCTCGTCGGCGAGGCGGGGTGGTGTCTTTTCGCTCCCCCGTTGTTCGGGGTTACTGGACCGTCTCTCGGCGCATTACCGTGCTTGCGCTGAGATTGGTCCC
>CAYVVR010000361.1:0-4756 GCA_964454655.1 uncultured Planctomycetaceae bacterium
GCTTTCTTGGTACCGCATTTCTTGGCCGCCTTCTTGGTGGCGCACTTCTTGGCCGCTTTCTTGGTAGCCTTCTTCGTGGTCTTCTTCGCAGCCTTCTTGGTTGCTTTCTTGGCTACCTTCTTCGCCGTTTTTGCAGCCTTCTTCTTAGCCACGACACGTCCTCCGTCCAATGGATCAACGACGAGACGGCTTCGACCTTCGAAGCCAATACCCCGTTCGACGATGCCGGGAGAAATCCGTCTCTGGCGATTCGGCTTCCGATACCGACACCGTCGGGGCGTCTAAAACGGCCACCTGATCTCGTCGTCTTGTACTCTCGCCTAGCTAGGCAACCACCTATGATCAACCCGACAGAGCGTTCAACGCGATATTCGACTGCCGGGATGGCCACCACGTGATGTCCGTCTCACGACATTGCAAGAGTCGGCATGTCGTACATAAGAATGTCTGTCGAAATATTAAGTTATCTTGAAGAAATTTCAATCCTTCTGCGCGCGAAAATCCGCCTTTCGATCGCGATGATTCCGGTGATACCGAACACCCCTAGAATCGGCTCTGCTGAAAGCCCATGAAGGCCAAGTAGCCGAACAAAATCGCGATGAACCACTGCCCCGAAAGGACGAACAACACGGCCAAACAGACGGCCGTCGCGGTCGAAACGGCAAATGCTTTGCGCAGACCGTTCCATGGATCCCAAGCTACGAACACCTCGCGCATGATCTGGCCGCCGTCCAACGGGATGATCGGCATCAGGTTCAAAAGGCCCCATGCCACGTTCACGAATAACAAGTAGTTCACGAACGAGTGCACCAAGAACGACGAAATCCCCGGCATGACGATCATCACACCGTACGGCAAGCCCAGGTAGGCTTCGGGACGATATCCGGCGACGATGCCCACGGCAACGATGAGAGCGGCGAAGGTGAATCCGGCGGCGGGACCGGCAAACGAGATGAAGATTCTTCCGGCCACCGAAAGCCGTGGAGCCCCGACGCGAATACGACGCCCGAACTGCGTCATTCCCCCCAATCCGTACAGCAAGATACGCGGATCGTAGCCGTACCAACGCATGGCCCACGCGTGTCCCAGCTCGTGAACCAGCACGGCCAGGAACATCGCCGCCACCCATGCCAGCAATCCGAACAAATCCCGCGCACTCAAGCCGAAGAGGACGGCAACCAGCCAAAAGAACGGATGCACCCGCACGGGCACATCGGCAATCGCAAAGTACAAATCGTAGCCGGTTTCCGGTGGTTCGTTCGAAATCACGGTCTCGTCGGCCTCGCGCCGTTTCGTGTCGTGGGGTTGCTTTTCGCGGTCGTAGGTACTCTCACGTTCGGCGAACGGCGTTCGTGCGGCCTTCCAACACAAAATGCGGCTTGCCGCTGCCGGGCGACGAATCGCCGATCGTCGCGTGTTCGAGAATGTACTCGGCCGCGCGACCCGCCGCACCATGCCAATCGAGGCGGGCCTTCAACGCCCGCAATCGCTCGATAGTGGCCGCCTTGGATTCGGGATCGAGCAGCCATTCGGCGAGTTGCTCGGCCATCGCGTCGCTGCGGTCGCGCCACGTCAAGTATTCCGGAAAGACGGCCTCGGCACAATCGGGGCGTCCCCGCTCGTATAACCGCAAATCGTCGGGATACAGTTCGTTTGCCGCCAACAGATTGACCAACGTGATGTACTTGACCTTTCGGAATCGTTCCTGGACCCAAAATGCCGGTCGACTGATCCGGTAGAGGATGATCGTCGGCTTCTCGTGGTACAACAACTCGAGAGAAACCGACCCGGAGACTGCCAGGCAACAGTCGGCCGCCCGGATGAGCTCGGGTGTCCGCCCGCTGTACACGTCGATGGAGATCGGCAACGATCGCGTGCGTGCCTCGATTCGCTCGGCCTGGCTCGGCTTGAACGCCGCAACGGCGAATCGCACGTCTTCGACCTTCGCGGCAACCTTCAGGGCGGTTTGCAACATATCGCCGATGTTTGCATCGACCTCCTGATCCCGCGAGCCGGGCAACAAGACGACCAACGGTCGCCCTTCGCAGCGAAGTGATCCCGCCGCGTGTTCCTGCCCGGTCACGTCGTTTGATCGAGCCGCCTCATCGAAAAAGGGATGCCCCACGTAGACGGCACGACACCCCCGCTCGGCGAACCACGGCTGCTCGAACGGCAGGCAACACAACACGTGATCGACGTAGCGACGCATTTTCTTGACGCGTCCGCAGCCCCACGCCCAAATCTGCGGCGGCACGAAGTAGAAAACGGGAATACCTTCGCGATGAGCGGCCTTGGCCATCCACCAATTGAAACCGGGATAATCGACCAAGACGACGCCGTCGGGCCGGTTGCGGCGAAAATGATCGACGGCTCGCCGGTACAAACCCACGTAGTAGGACAAGCCGCCCAACGCCCGCCGGAACCACATGATCGCCCGCTCGGTCAAATCTTCGTGCAGGCGACACCCGGCCTCGGCCATCCGCGGACCGCCGTACCCCTCGGTGACGATCTCGGGATCGCGTGAACGCAAGGCCCGAATCAGCTCGGCGGCATGTTGATCGCCGCTGGGTTCTCCGACCGAGAAGAAAAGTCGCATCGGCTTTTCGGCTCCTCCGTGAATCGACCGCCCACACACCACGGCCGCTTGGTGGATCGCACATCAACCAGCAATCTTTGCGTGTTTTTCCCAGTATGTCAGAGTTTGGAACAACGTCAAAGGCTGAATCGCCCGAGGCCGCCCCCTCGCGGCCGCCCAAATCGTGTTTTGCCGCCGCCTTGGGCCGAGTTACAATGGGTGCCCGGCGCGACTCCGCCGAGGGAGAACGCGCCGCACGGCGATGCTTCGAGACCGCTTTCCCAGGCGATTTTCCCTTTTCTTTCGTCCCCTGTAGACGCCCCATGACGAACGCATCTTCGATCGACCGATTTTTCACCGGGCTTCGTGCCGTCCTGGAAAAAGGCCTGTTGCTTTGGCTCGTTTTGCTTTGCTTGGCGGCCTTCGTGTGGCCGAATCTGATCGGCGATCGGGTCATCGACCCGTTCGTGCAGGGAAGGACCACGCTGCCCTATTGGATCGCCGTGACGATGCTGGCGATCGGTTCGCTTTTGCCGCCGGAAGAAGTTCGAGGCGTCCTCCGGCGCTGGCCGCGGATACTCGGCGGCACGACGACTCAGTACCTTTCCATGCCGCTTTTGGCCTACGTGTGTGGTCGGGCGTTCGGTCTCGAAGGCCCTTGGTTGATCGGCATTCTCATGGCCGGATGTGTTCCCGGCGCGATGGCGTCGAACGTTCTAACCCTATTGGCCCGCGGAAACGTAAGTTATTCCGTCGGTTTGACGACCAGCGCCACACTGCTGTCGCCGTTGGTCGTTCCGGCGGTCATGTACGTGACGGTCGGGCGGGTGGCTACGTTTCCCGTGGGCAAGACGGCCGTCGATCTGGCCTGGATGGTCGTCGCTCCCGTCGTCACCGGATACATCCTGAGTCGAATTTGGCCGGTCTGGGCAACCTGGGCCGATCGCCTCGGGGCCATCGTCGCCAATATTACGATCCTTTGGATCATTGCCGTCGTCGTGGGCGTCAATCGGCAGAATATGCAGGCGGTTACCGGAACCTTGGCCGCCGCCCTGCTCACATTGAACGCGGCCGGATACGTCGCCGGATTCCTCGCCGGCGGCGCCATGCGTCTCGACAAGGGCATGCGACGCGCCTTGACGCTCGAAGTAGGCATGCAAAATGCCGGCCTGGGAACGACCTTGGCCCTTGCTCTTTTCCCCGATCAACCCCAAGTCGCGATTCCGTGTGCGCTGTACACGTTCGGCTGCATGTTCACCGGATCGGTTCTCGCTCGCTTCTGGGCTGCGATCCCCATTTCGAAAACGGACGAGAAAGCGAGCGTCTCTGCCCCGGAAACCGACTGATGCCGACGCGACGCGCGCATCACGGCTCGCGCAACACCACGGCCGGGTCTTGTCGAATCGCGGCCAACATCGGCCAGTAGGCCGCCAATGCCGAAAGAACCGGGGCCCCGATGATCGCCGCGGCGAACAAGTCCCAAGGGCTGGAAAACAACTCACCCCCCAACGCGAAGGCCTGCGCCCCCAACCACTGAGCGGCCAGATAGCCCAAGGGCGCGCCGACGAGTGCGCCGACGATCCCGATCAGCATTGCCTTGCCCAAAAACAAGCCGGCGATCGTGCGGGAAGTCTTGCCGATCGCCCGCAGAATTCCGATTTCGGTTTGCCGTTGCCGCACGTTGGCCATCGCCAACAGGCCGAGCCACACGACGCAGCCGAGAACGACCAACGGCGTCACGGTCTCGGACAGCGTTTGCATGACCGCCAAGATTTGCAACCGCGAGCGTTCCATGTCTTCGACGACTTTGCGGCGTTGTCGAAGCACCTCCTCCCGTTCGGCCAAGTTTCGTTTCATTTCGGCCAACAACGCCTGCTGCTTTTGTTCGACGGCCGTTCGCTGTTCTTCGCGGGCGAGGGCGAGTGTTTTGTATTCGACGATGCGCGTATCGGGGAGCACCTCTTCGAGTTGGGCGCGAATCAACGGCAAGGCGCCGCCGGCGCAATGGCAGCCCAACGCCAAGATTTGATTGATCCGCCCGGGTTTATCGAGCACCTCTTGGGCGTCTTTGAGATTCATGGCGATGGTGATATCTTCCTTGCTACCGGTCTCGGGCATGATCTTGGCGATGACGAATTTTCGCCCGAGGACCTCCGTTTCGTCGCCTTCCTTCAGACCGTG
>CAYVVR010000362.1:0-4749 GCA_964454655.1 uncultured Planctomycetaceae bacterium
ATGGTGTCGCCTGCGGGCAACAGGGGTGTTGCCGTCGGGCATCGCCTTTCTTGCAGTTTGTTCGTCCGTCGGGGTGCTCTTGTCGTTTGATTCGGCAGAATCGGAACGCCAGGCGGCGTTTTCGGCGCTTGGGCACGCGGTTCGCATGTGAAACGTCGGCAGTGTGCGACCGCTCGTTCGGCGGTCGCCGTCGACAGTCATCCCTTCGGCGGATCGAAACACCATGCCCGGCATCGGCACGACCACCCGACGATTCTTACGACGCCGCACGCGAACACGTCGCGGTGCGCTGATTTTGGAAATGGTGATCGTGTTGCCGATCATGCTGATCGCCTTGTTGGCGATCGTGCAATTCGGTTTTTACTTCGAAAACATGCAACAGGTTTCGCTGGCCGCGCGGATCGCGGCGGAAGTCGCCTCGCAGACACCGAACTTACCCGACGCCGACGGCGACCCCGTGCCCGAGAACGTCCGCCGGGCCGTCGAACAGCACTTAGCGAGCTGCGGCATCAGCGGCGTCGCGATTCGCCTGGAACACAACACCGGCGGCGAGCCGGTCGTGTTGCGGTATCCGACCGTCGATTCGGGATTGAGCTTGACGAAACTCGACGATCCGCCGCCCGGCCGTTACGTGCGGGCGACGGTGGTCGTTCCGACTTGCGAATTGATGCCCGACGCGTTGTCGGTCGTCGGATTGAACCTGGCGGGACCCGAAAAGCGCACCGCCTTCACCCAGACGTTTCGTTACGAGATCGACTAGGCCCGATCGGTCGTGAACAGGTTCGCAACCGCCTTTTTCCGTGAGTGACCCGCCCGCAACGAGGAACACGATGCGACGCTTTCGACGAACTCATCATCGCAGCGGCTTTTCCACGTTGTGGTTGATTCTGTGGGCGCCGATCTTTTTGACTTTGTTTGTGTTCATGGTCGAGATCGGCAACCTTTACTTGGCTCGCGTCGAACTGGAAAACGCCCTCGAATCGGCCGCCCTTGCCGCAGTCAAGCAATGGGGTGACTCGGGCGGCGGCGATACCTGGTATGCGCGGAAGGTCGCCAAGGCCTACGCGGCGGCGAATTACGTTCGCGGAACCCCGCTGGAAATCGACGAAAACTACGACGCCCTCGCCGACGACGACAATCCGAACCAGAATTTGACCTGCACCCTCACGCCGCGCGATCTCGACGGCACCGGCCCCGGCGGCAACTTGATCTTCGGTGCGATCGTGCGCGACGATCCCGAATGCCCGATCACGTTCAACGCCGGAAAACGTCCCGGCTGCGGTATCGGCGAAGTGCTCATCGACGCCACCGCTCAGGGCAAGGGCAACTTGGCGCACGACAATGCCTGGGGCGTGGTTTTTCGCGACGATCCCGACTTGCCCGACGGGTTGACGATCGTTTCGATCACGATCGACCTGCAAGGCTCGGGCGGCTCGGGCCGATTCGACTTTTGCGGCGGCGGGCCGGTACTCTCCGACAACGGTCCGCACCCCATCTTGCCGTGTCACGACGACATCGAAGGTTTCGTCGATCCGCAACATCAAATCGTCTTCTTGCCCGCCGGCGGAAAGCCGTCGCAGCTTACGATCTTGTTTCAACCGGCCGTCGATCCCGATACCGGCAAATGCGACAAGGGATTCGAGCCGGGCGATCGGTTCCGCTTCGGAGCCGGGGTCGACGACGTTTCATCGGGAAACGGTTCCGACGACGGCGACGGCATCGGACGCGACGGCGTGACCGTGACGGTCGTGTTTGCGATCAACGGCGTTCCCCTTCCGCCGGTATCGGGCGTGTTCGTCGACAATACCGAAACCTCGAACGACTGCAACGGAAGCTGCCCCGTCCATCCCAGCGGGATCGAAGATTTGCCGTGTCCGCCTTCCAGCGCAGCGAACAACAACGGCCAATCGTACCTGGTACTGTCGGGTAAGGGCGCGGGCGAATTCGCCGTGCGGGCGCAAGCCTCGATGCAGGTTCCCAGCTTGTTCTGCAAGCTCTTCGGATTCGACGCCGTTCCCTATCGTGTTTCGGCGAAAACCTTGGCGGTCTACTCGTGCGACGATCGCCGTCCACGGCTGATGCGGGCGGAGCGATACATTTGTCCCGGCCCGTGAATCGACCCGATAACGCTGTTTCCAGGAACTCGAACAGGCCTGTTGCCATGAGACGCCGTCACACACACCGATCTCGATTACGACGCGGCTCGCTCACCTTGCAGATGGTGTTGATCCTGCCCATTTTGCTCTTGGTGTCGCTGGCGATCTTGCAGTTCGGGATCTTGATGACCGTCGAACAATCGGTGACGCACGCGGCGACGGTTGCCGCTCGCGAAGCGGCCAAAGGAGCCGATGCCGAGGCGGTCGCGGCATCGGTCGAGGAAGTCCTCTCGCTGCACGGGTTGACGATCGGCGACGCGTTGTCGGTCGTGGTCGAAGACCCGCTTGCCGGCGATCCGGTCGTTTCCCGCGGCAACCTCGCGTGCGAACCGCCGAACAGCGACCTCGACGCGGGGATGGTGCGGGCGACCGTGTGCGTCGAGCTTTCCCGGCGGCCGTTTCTCAATGCGCTGCGCAGCTTCGCCCTCGATTTCACCGGCAGGCGGTTCACGGTCAGCGCCGTAGCCGTGCGCGAATTCGAAGGAGACGCCGAAAGCACGCGCCGCCCGAATTGCGGATGCAACTGACGCGTCCCCCGACACAACGAGATGGTCCCATCCGAAAGGGTGATTTTTCGTCGGCCGGGCAGTTGACGCGAAAGACCGGCGACGCTAGATTGCAAATCATACGAGGCGACCGCGAAAAGATCGGTTGCCCGAATCACCTGCGGGAGTAGCTCAGGGGTAGAGCGCTAGCTTCCCAAGCTGGATGTCGCGGGTTCGAATCCCGTCTCCCGCTCTAACACGAAGGCCGCTTGTCCTTGCGAGACAAGCGGCCTTTTTGCTTCTTGGGTAACGATTCGGCGCTTGCCCGCTGAAAACGGTTGCGGGCGACACGCTCGATCATCCTACCGGACCGGTTCCGCCTTGCGACGTTCGATTTTCAGGACGTAGGCGTACTTGCAAGGCGGCTCGGCGGGCATGTCGACGATCAAGGCCTCGCCGGTTTGCTTCCAGGTGACGGGTTCGTCACATCCCAGCAGCGACACGTTCACGATGTCGCCGGGATACAATTTCCCCTTCCAACCCAGCGCCCGCACGACCATCTGTTCGCCGGGCCAATCAAGGCAAATCGCGTAAAGGAAATTGTTCTTCTGAGTGAAGCGAATGTCCTTGGCGGTGTACTTGGGGATGTCCTCACCGCGGTTCTGGCCTTGCCCGTGGTGGCCCGGATGCTTGACCGTGGTCGGTCCTTCCCCGTAGAAGACCCAGGGGATGGTGTCGTAGATCGCCTCGCCGTTGATCTTCAGCCATTCACCGATTTCCAAGAGTTCCTGCCGGACTTCAGGGCTGAAAGAGCCGTCGGGCAACGGCGGCACGTTCAACAACACGCGACCGTTCTTACTGGTGATGTCGACGAGCGTGTCGATCAAGGTATCGGTGCTTTTGATGCCGTTCTTGGGATTATAGAACCAGCTCCGCCAGTGCTGGTGCAGGTTCATGTCGATGTCGGCCATCCAGGGATCGTACTGCAACCCGGTGAGGTTGCCGTCCTCGATGTCGCGCATGCCGATTCCCGGCGGAATGTCGTGCGACTTGTAGACGACGGCGACCTCTTTTCCCCAGTCGATCGCCCGATTGAAATAGCCGGCGATCACGCGTTGCTGAATGTCTTCGGGCACGCCGCCGACGAAATTGTCGCCGCCCTCGACCAACCGGCCTTCGACGAAATGGCCTCGCAATTCGGGGCCGACGGTACCGCCGAAGCTGACGTCGAGCCAGATGATGTCGGGCCGATACAGGTCCATGGCTTCTTCGATGCGCTCGGCCCAACCGATCATGCTGTCGCGCGACCAGCGGCCCTCGGGGCCGAGAATCCATTTCGAATTATCCTTGCGGGGATCGAGGTAGACAGGGTTTTCTTTCGACATCGGCCCCCAAATGGCGATCCCCTCGCAAAGATGGAACGAGCTGAGCACCTTCATGTCGCGCTTGCGGATTTCGCGGGCAAGCTCACCGAAGATGTCGACCTTCGGGCCGTGGTTCACCGAGTTCCAGTCGGTGATTTTGCTGTTCCAGTTCAGCAACCCGTTGCCGTGCCAGGCGACGGGACCGGCAAACTGCGCGCCCGCGGCCTTGAACAGCTCGGCCCATTCTTCGGCCGAGAACTTTTCACCGGTCCACAACTCGATCGCTTCGAGCATGTCCATATCGGGATCGTCGTCCAGATGCACGTTCTGGATCGTTCGCGGTCCCCAGTGGCAATAGATGCCGAACTTCATGCCGTCGAGCCAGTCGGGCAGCTCGGCCCGCCGAAGCGAAGACCAATCGGGCTGATAGTATTCTTCCGCCTGCGCCGGCACGACGGACAACAAGCTTGCGACGACACACACCGCAAAAGCGGTCGACCATGGTATGCGTTTCATAATCCTCCTCGTTTCAACGATGCACAAATCGAACACCACACCCGCGCGGACTGTTCCGCGGCGGCGCTTCCCGTGTAGGTTTTCGAGGGTAATTCGATGTCGAAAACGGGGTAGCCCCTTTTCGGCGAAACACGTGATATTGATGAAAACACGAACGTTTGCCGGAAAAACGGACACGCGTATCCCCCGCCGTTTTCCAACGGCACCACCCCCGTTGCGGTGCCTCCC
>CAYVVR010000363.1:0-4747 GCA_964454655.1 uncultured Planctomycetaceae bacterium
GTCGGTGGTCAGTCGGTTTCCGTGACGAGCCGAATTCCCTCTTCGACCGCCTCGCAAATGCGGTCGATTTCTTCCAGCGAGACGGCCAGCGGGGGCATGATCACGATGACGTTCCCCAACGGCCGCAACCAGACGCCTCGTTTTCGCGCATGGTCGCACACCTGCATGCCGCGTTTCTCTTCCCACGGATACGGTGTCTTCGTTTCGCGATCGGCCACTAGTTCGACGGCCGCGATCATGCCGCGTTGTCGCGCATCGCCCACATGGGGCAATTGCGCGATGCGATCGAGATGTTGCGTCAACCGGTCGATCTTTTCCGGCAAGCGAGCGAGCGTTTGCTCTTTTTCAAAAACCTCGAGCGTTGCCAAGGCGGCCGCAGCACCCAGTGGATTCCCTCCGTATGTGTGCCCGTGAAAAAACGTCTTCGACTCGGCGTAGCTTCCCAGGAACGCGTCGTAGATTTCGTCGGTGGCCAAGGTCGCCGCCAGCGGCATGTATCCGCCGGTGATCCCCTTGGCCAAGCAAAGCAAATCGGGCACGACGTCTTCATGTTCGCAAGCGAACATTTTTCCGGTTCGGCCGAATCCGACGGCCACTTCGTCGGCGATAAGAAGAACATCGTACTTGCGGGTAAGCTCTCGCACTCCGCGCAGATAGCCGGGTGGATGCATGATCATTCCGGCCGCGCCCTGCACCAACGGCTCGATCACCATGGCGGCGATCTCCGGTGCCCGCTCGCGCAAGACCGCTTCGAGTTTCTCGAGATGGTGCGCCGCCAACGCTTCATCCGACATACCTTCCGGCCGTCGGTACGAATCGGGGACGGGCAGGCGGATCGTCTCGAACAACAACGGGTGAAACATGGCGTGAAACCGCTCTACACCTCCGACGCTGACCGAGCCGATCGTGTCGCCGTGGTAGGCGTCGCCCAACGCGAGATACAAGCGTTTCTCGGGTTTCGGATCGGGACGTTGCCGCCAATATTGAAACGCCATTTTCAGCGCGACTTCGACGGCGGTAGCGCCGTCGTCCGAGAAAAACACGTGGTTCAATCCCGAAGGCGCGATCTCGGTCAAGCGTTTGGCCAGCCGGATGGTCGTCGGATTGGAAAGCCCCAGGTTCGTCACGTGCGCCACGCGTTCGAGCTGTTCGCGTACGGCCGCATCGATGACGGGATGCCGATGCCCGTGGATGTTGCACCACAGGCTGCTCACGCCGTCGATGTAGCGGTTCCCATCGATGTCGATCAGCGTGCAGCCTTCCGCCCGCTCGATAATGAACGGCTCGTACTCGGCCATTTGGGTGAAGGCATGCCACACGATCTCGCGGTCCCAGCGTTCCAGATCTTCGCGAGAAGGGTGTGCTTTGGTTTTCAGCGCGTCGTTCGGTTGGTTGTTCATGATCGTATCCGACACTCGAGCAAGACGAACATCACGATTGCAGGCGAAAGAAGGCACGGTCGCGGGGCTACCGACGAAGCGATACGAAAACCTCGACCCCCGGCCTTATCCCGAGCGAGGCTGCGGCATTGCCTTCGACTTCGGCGATCTCCAGGAAACCGTGCGACCCGACGAGGGCGACCGCCATGCCGGGAGACGCCTCGGCATAGGTGTGCACGAAATGTTTGATTTCCCGATCGCCGACAAGAAATCCCGTCAGCCGGGCGGGCGGAGGCAGCAGCGTCCCGGGAATGTTCGTCACAAGATTGCCGAACGGATCGACGACCACGATTTCGCCGCGAATTCCCTCGGACGTCACTTCAGGTTCGGGCCACCGGATTGTCGATTGCAGACAATGCGACGGTCCCAGTTCGTGCGGATCCACTCCCGCCGCCAGATGCGCCGCGGCCGGCGCCATGATATCGCGGCCGTGGAACGTGGCCGAAACCTCGGCCGCCCGGTACTTCGGATTCTCCAGCCGCACGCACCAGTCGAGCGAGGCACGCCGAGACACCAACGACAGCACGCCGTTGTCGGGAGCGACGAACCGTCGCCCGTCGATTTCGATCGCAACACACGCCCGGTCGGTTCCCACTCCCGGATCTACCACCACCAAGTGAACGGTCCCGCGAGGATAATACCAGGCGACTTGATCCAAGATCCAAGCGGCCTGCCGAACGTCTTGGGGCGGAATACGATGCGAAATATCGACCAAGCGCACGTGGGGGGCAATCGACAGCATCACCCCCCGCATGATCGCCGTGTAGTGGCTATCGACGCCGAAATCGGTCGTCAACGTGATGATCGGCTTCACATCTGGTCGATCAGTTCCTGACACCGCTTCTGTACCTGCGCCGGATTGACGTTCGGATTCCGCTTTTTCGCGAGTCCCACGAGCCTGCCGATCACTTTCGGATTGCCGGCTTTGACCTTCGCGACCACGTCCGGGTTTTGTTCGACAAGCTCGCGACACAAGGCTTCGATTTCCGACTCGTCGACTTCTTCGAACTGAAGCGCACTCAGCGCCTGTTCGACCGAACCCCCGTTTTCGACCAAGTATTCGAATACCTTTCGCGCCCGCGCCGTGTCTAGTCGCTTGGCGACCACGCGAGTCAATAACTCACCGAGTGTTTCGGCCGACAAGGGAAACGCGTCGATCGTAATGCCTTGGGCATTCAACGTCCGCAGCACGTCTTGCTGCAACCAGTTCGCCGCGATCTTCGGTTCGCCGCAGCATTCGGCCAGTTTGCGGAAATAGGCGACGAACTCGCGTCCCTGCGAGACGATCACGCCCGCGTCGTACGCGGGCAGCCCGTACTCTTCCCGCAACTCGCGCCGCAATTCGGCGGGCAGTTCTCCCAACGAGGCCCGCACGGCGTCGACTTCTTCATCGGTGACGGTCACGGGCACCAAGTCAGGATCCGGGAAGTAGCGGTAATCGCTCGATTCTTCCTTCGATCGCTGGGCGCGGGTGACTTGGGCTTCTTCGTCCCAACCGCGGGTTTGCTTTGGAACGTCGCCGAGTCGATGCCCCGTTTCCAAAAACACCTCGTACTGGCGTTTCGCCTCGTAGGCCAGCGCCCGCTCGACCGCGCGGAAACTGCCCATGTTCTTGATCTCGACGATCGGTGTAGCGACCGTGCCGTCTTCGGTGGGGATGTGCAGGTTGATGTTCGCATCGACCCGCAGGCTACCCTCTTGCATGTTGCAGTCGGAAACACCGATGTAATTCAACAACAACTTCAACTCGGTGAGGAACGCCTTCGCTTCCTCCGGTGAGCGAATGTCGGGTTTGGTGACGATCTCCAGAAGCGGCGTCCCGGTACGGTTCAGGTCGATTCGACTGTCGGCACGACCGGCAACCTCGTCGTGCATGCTCTTGCCGGCGTCTTCTTCGAGATGTGCCCGAATAATGCCGATCCGGCGAACGCCTTCCCCCGCCGGATCGTCGATCTCGAGCCAACCCTCGCTACTGAACGGCAAATCGTATTGGCTGATCTGGTATCCCTTGGGCAAATCGGGGTAGTAGTAATTCTTGCGGTCCCACTTGGTGAAACGGGCGATTCGGCAATTGAGCGCCAATGCCGCCTTCATCGCCAACTCGAAGGCTCGCCGGTTCATCACCGGCAGCACACCCGGCATCCCGATACACACCGGGCAGGTTTGCGTGTTCGGCGGCGAACCGAACCGAGTCGAACAGCCGCAAAAGAGCTTACTTTCGGTCAACAACTGGACGTGCACTTCCAGCCCGATGACGATCGTGTAGTCGGCGGCAGCGGCGTTGGTCATGTCACCCGATCCTCGGATATTCCGTTTTTTCGTTCGCCCGTTCGTAGCACGGCAGGTTCTTGCGGCCCGATCTCAACCGAGTTGCGGCAACTTCGTGTGCCAGTCGGTTTCCCGCTGGAACATGGCCGCCCCTTGCAAAAGCAAGTCCTCGCGGAACCACGGGGCTTGCAAGTGCAAACCGACGGGCAAACCTTCGGAAGTAAAACCGCAAGGCAGCGAGATTCCAGGCAACCCGGCCAGGTTCGTGCCGACGGTATACAAGTCGAAAAGGTACATCGCCAACGGGTCGTCGACTTTGTCGCCCAACTTGAAGGCAGGGCCGGGCGTCACCGGTCCGGCGATCAAATCGACCTCGGCGAACGCGGCATCGAAATCGTTTTTAATCAAGCGCCGAACGCGCGAAGCCTTCAGATAGTATGCGTCGTAGTACCCGGCGCTGAGGGCGTACGTTCCCAGCATGATTCGGCGTTTGACCTCGGGGCCGAACCCTTCCGCACGCGTCTTCCGATACATGCGCACCAACGCCGAATCGATCTCTTCGGCCGCGGCAATGTCCCCTCGTTCAAGGCACGCCTTGCGTTCGGCCGTCAGCTCTTCGAGCATCGCCTTGACGTCGGTTCGATACCCGTAGTGCACGCCGTCGTAGCGTGCCAAGTTACTCGACGCCTCGCACGGCGCGATGATGTAGTACGCCGCGACCGCGTACTTGCTATGGGGCAGCGAGATTTCTTTGACCTCGGCTCCCAGCGACCGGTAAACTTCCAGCGCTTCGCGGACGGCCGTTTCGACTTGAGAATCCAAGCCTTCGGCGAAGTGCTCGCGGACGACTCCGATTTTCAAACCGTCGAGCGGCTTGTCGAGCAACTCGGTGTAGGCGGGTACCGCTTGGTTCACCGACGTCGAATCCCGCGGATCGTGCCCCGCGATAACCTCCAACAGCAAGGCGCAATCGTCGACGCTACGGGCGAGCGGACCGATTTGGTCCAAACTACTGGCAAACGCCACCAAGCCGTAACGAC
>CAYVVR010000364.1:0-4721 GCA_964454655.1 uncultured Planctomycetaceae bacterium
TCGGCGCCCGACCGGTTTTCATCGACATCCCGTCGATCGAAGTGCCGGCACGTCTTGATCTGTGGTACGCCCTGGGGCAATTCAACCGCATGTTCCTGTTCCCGCTACTGATGGCCCGTTACCGCGGCTGGGATCTGCGATCGTATTTTCTCGGCAACCTGGGAGGACGCGACGTCGACTTCGTCGCAAACGCGTTCGGACGGCTCGGACGGTGGCGTCCCGGCCTTTGGCTCGACGTCACGTTCCCGTGGTTACTCGGCCGCATGGCCGAAAAGAAACCGTCGTCGCCGGTCAAAGAGCCATCGTCGCCGTCGGTCAACCGCGAACCGTTGTTGTTCAACCTGCGTCGGTTGCGGAAGAAGATCCTGCGTCTTGCCCAAGGATTCAAGCCGCAGGGATTGTGGACGTCGTACACGAACATCTGCAACTACGATCGATCGGCCGAAGACGGCAAACGCCGCTTCGTCACCGAAAAACTCACCGAGGCCCGCTGTCGCCATGTGCTCGACATGGGCTGCAATACGGGCGAATACAGCCTGGTCGCCGCCGAAACCGGCGCCCGCGTCACGGCCGTCGATCAAGATCACGATTCGGTCGAAGTCCTCTACCGGAACCTGCGGACATCCTCCCACCCTATTTTGCCGTTGACGCTCGACATCACGAACCCGAGTCCGGCGGTCGGTTTTCGCAACACCGAACGAACGACCTTCGCCGAGCGGATTCGTCCCGACTGCGTGCTGGCCTTGGCCCTGTTGCACCATTTGCTCGTGTCGGGCAACCTGTCGCTGGAAGCCACGTGCGAGCTGTTTGCCGACTTGACCGAAGACTACCTCTTGCTGGAATTCGTTCCCCCTGAAGACGACATGTTCCAGCGTCTCACCCGGTTCCGCGAAAACTTGTACGCCGACATGACCTTGGCCGACTGCCGCCGAACATACACCGCTCGCTTCGACATTTTGGAAGAGCGCCCGGTTCCCGACTCGAAACGCGTGCTGTTGTGGATGCGAAAACGTCGCTGAATTTCGACACACGACGCGACACGCCATCGACTTTCGACGTCGTTTCCAACCGTTGATCCATTTCCGCCGAGAGGCAACCGGTGCGTATCCTCACCTAATGCAACCGCCCGATGGCTCAAGCAAAACTACGTATTCGATTCCGCCGTATTGTGGTTGCGGCAGCCGCGACAGGCTGGCTTTACGCCGGGCAACTCGGCTCGTGGACGAATGAGCAAAATCGCTACCACGCGTTTTGGGACCGCTTCGACGCGGCGGCCTTGGCGTTGGGTTGGCTGATCACCTCGCTGGCAATTTTTTTGCTTGCCGAAGCGATCGATCGGTACGGGAGCAGCTATCTGCGCAAAATCGGACGGTACCTGTTCCTGCTGTTCACCGCCGATACGATCGCCTCGTGGGGCGTTTCAACCTTCGTAGGTGTCGGCTTCACGTCGAAATGGGACTGGGTTTTCTGGATCGGTTGGGGCTTCATTGCCGTGCTGCTCGTTCCCTTGGGCCGGTTGCTTTGGAAGCCGACCCTCTTGTTCTTGCAGATAACGTCGCCCCTCCCGGTGCTCGTCCTTGTGCAAGCATTTCTGTGGCCGGCTTTCGTAACGCCGTCGGATGCCCCCCTGTACACCGTCCGGCAGGTTCCCGCGGAACCGATAACCACTTTCGACCAACGCAAAAAACCGAACGAAGGGACGCCGCCCGAGCTCGAAACGGCGCCGCCGGTTTTCGTGTTCGTTTTCGACGAATGGTCGTACGAGCGTACGTTTGCCGACGGCGACTTCTTGCCCGAATTGACGCATCTTCACGCCCTTGCCTCGCGGTGCGACGTCTATCATCAGGCCTTGTCGCCGGGCAACGAAACCTTGATCTCCCTGCCGCGTTTGTTGTACGCGCAAACCGACGGCGAATTGGTCCCCTCCCACGGCAAACTGGTGTGGCGTGAGGGCGAAAAGAATCGTTCACCGACCGAACTACCGCTGTTCTGTGACGAACTGTGCGCCCGCGGCTACACGGTGAAAGTCGCGGGGTTTTATCATCCCTATCCGCTGCTGCTGAAAGGCCGTCCGATCGAAGCGGTCGCCTTCCCGAACGACCCCAAGGCACCGGGACTTGTCCCACGATCGCTGGAATACCTGGTCTACAACGGACGATTCCGGACCGATCCGCTCTCGCGGGAACTCTACCGCCGCATCTATGCTCGCTATTTCAGCTCGCGCTGGGCCGCCTTGCAGGCGGCGATACGGCGTGAGGCTTTCGCTGCGTTGGATGCACCGGCCAAGCAAATAACCTTCGTGCATTGGCCGCTGCCGCACGGACCGTTTATTTTCGATCCTGACGGCACCTACCGCGGACCGTACGATCCTATCCGCGACACGATGTACGGCACGCCCGACGACTATCACCGGCATTTGCTGTTCTTGGATCACACGATCGGAGAGATCGTCGACCGACTGCACCGGTCGGGTGCGTTTGATCGCTCGCTGTTGGTGATGACGTCGGACCACAGTTGGCGACGCGATCCCGATCCCCAGCGAGACGAGGCATCCCAGAATCATCGACACGTGCCGCTGTTGATCAAGCACCCCGGTCAGTCCGAACGACACGACATCGACACGCCGCTCGTCGTGAACCTCAAGAAGATCCTGCACGAGACGATTGTCGAGCCAAGTGCCGAGAATCCCCCCGAACCGAAAGTTTCCCGTCGTTCCCCGTGAATCGTAACTCGCAACGGCAACACCCGCGTTGCCGAAGATCGAAGCGAATGCAATCGCCGCCGAAGGCGCGGGCGGAAGAGTGCAACACGGCGGTTGCTCTACGTTCTTTGCCCCGGATCAACCACCGGCCATCAGCGGGAACAAGTTGCGCACCATTGTGATCGCAGCCGGCCCGACCAGCACGACGAAAATGCCGGGAAAGATGAACATGACCAGCGGGAAGATGAGTTGCACGGCCGTCTTCGCCGCCTTTTCCTCGGCGATCTGGCGACGTCGCGTCCGCATCGAGTTGCTTTGCACGCGAAGCGCCTGCGCAATACTCGACCCGAACTTCTCGGCCTGAATGATCACCCCGGCCAGGCTTCGCAAATCTTGCACGCCCGATCGCTCGCCCATCTCGTGCAGCACTTCGGCCTTCGTGCGTCCCATTTGCAATTGGACGTTCGCCCTTGCGAACTCTTTGGCGATGATCGGATGGGTCATCTCAAGTTCATCGGCCACCTTGCGCATGGCCTGTTCGAGCCCCAACCCGGCCTCGACACAAACGACCAGCAAATCGAGCGCATCGGGAAGCGAAAGAAAAATGGCCGTTTGACGTCGGCGAGCCAGAAACCACACGACCAGATCGGGCAAGTAGAAGAAAAACGCCGTCACGATCAATGCCCCGGTCGACGACGTCCTTCCCAAGCCGTACATGCCGTAGAACGTAGCGCCGCCGATCGCCAAGCCGACGACCAACCCTAGGAACTTGAACCCCAGGAATTTCTGCACGGCCGTTTCGCTTCGAAAACCGGCGTACGACAGTTTCAACGCCAGTTGGCTTTTTTCGCCTTCACTCTTGGGCTCGAGCGGTTTCGACAACGCCGGCGCTGCCTTGTCCAAGACCTTCGATATCGCGTCGCCCCGTTTGGGCGTCTCTTCGCGAGGCTCTTCTTCCAACAAAGACCGGCGGCGTCGCGGGCGCTTCAATTCTTCCAAGCGTTCCACCGAACGCCCACTGCGGTTCGACATGAAATCGAACAGCCACCACGTGAACGCGGTAAATGCCCCGAACACGGCCACCGGCAAAATCTTGTCGTACGTAAGCAGCTCGGCGATGAACACGGCTTTCCTCACACCTTGATGTTTACGATCTTGCGGATGACCAACGCGCCGATGATCTGCATGATGATGGCTACCGCGAGCATCTTCCGCCCCAGCGGATCTGTGAACAGCATCATCACGTACTCGCGGTTCATCTGGAACATGACGACGAACAAGAACACCGGCAGGCCCATCAAGACCAGCCCCGACAACCGGCCTTCACCGGTCAGGGCCTGGATTTGCCCCCAAATCTGGAAACGCTCGCGGATCAAGCTTCCGATCTTATCGAGAATCTCGGCCAGGTCGCCGCCCGTCTGGCGTTGCAAGATGACGGCCGTCGCGAAGAACTTGAGATCCAAGTTCGGAATGCGCGATGCCAAATCGCGCAGCGATTGTTCCAGCGGCACTCCAAGGTTTTGTTCCTCGAATACCCTTCCGAATTCGACTCCCAGCGGCGCCGGAATCTCATTCGAAACCGCTTGAAACCCGGCCGCCAAGCTTTGGCCCGCTCTCAGCGACCGTGCCAGCATGTCCAGCGCGTCGGGAAGCTGTACGGCAAACGCCTTCAATCGCTTCCGCCGTTTCCACCACACCCAAATAAAAGGCAACGAACCGGTGGCAAGCCCCATCACGGGGATGAGGATCGCGTAGACCTTCAAGACGAACCCCAGGATGGCTCCGCCCAGCCCCATGGCCGCCGAAAAGGCCATGAATTGGCCAACCGGCATGTTGATTTCGGCTTGGCGGATGTACGCTTGCAAGTCGTCCAGACCGCCGAACATGCGGTTCCAGACCGACTCATCCTCACGGAAATCGTCGACCAGAACCCCGGCGCCTTTGTCCTTTCCCTCGCGGACACTCCCCCGTGCCGGTGAACATTTCCAGCCGCTCGTGCAGCTTCTCTTCCGACTTGCCC
>CAYVVR010000365.1:0-4684 GCA_964454655.1 uncultured Planctomycetaceae bacterium
TGCGGATTCCCGGTTGGGCCGAAGGCCGTCCCATGCCCGGCGACCTTTACTGGTATGCGTCGCGCGAACATCGGCCGGTGAAGATCACACTCAACGGCGAGACGATTCATCCGCCGCGTGAAGCCGGATATGCCGTCATCGATCGCGAATGGCGAGCCGGTGACATTGTTTCGGTCGTGTTCGATATGCCCGTCCGACGCGTGCTGTGCAACGAAAATGTCGAGTACAACCGGGGACGCGTCGCCGTCGAGCGGGGACCGATCGTCTATTGCATGGAGGGGGTCGATCACGACGGTAAAGTGCTCGACATCTTTTTGCCCGATGATGCCACGTTGGAACCGGAGTACCGCAGCGATCTACTCGGCGGCGTGACCGTGCTGAAGGGAGAAGCCCGCAGGGCCTACCGAGCGGAAGACGGTTCGGTCGAGGATCGGTCTGTCGATGTGACGTTGATCCCATATTGTGTGTGGTGTAATCGCGGGGCCAACGAAATGCAGGTGTGGATTCCGCGTCGCAAAGAACTGGCCAAGGTCGCACCCCCTCCGACGTTGACGACCCGTTCGAAGGTCGAAAGCTCGTATTGTTATGCGAACGATTCGGTGGAGGCCGTCAACGACGGAGCCGAACCCGAGAACTCGATCGATCACAGCATTCCGCGGTTGACGTGGTGGCCGCACAAGGGAACCGAAGAGTGGGTTCGGATCACCTTGCCCGAGAAAACGGAAGTTTCCGAGTTCGCAGTCTACTGGTTCGATGACACGGGCCGCGGCGGGTGTCGGGTTCCTGCGGCGTGGTCATTGAGCTACCGCGACGAAAACGGGAAGTGGCGGCCGGTACAAACCGACGATGACTACGGTACGGCCAAGGATCGATACAACCGCGTGCGGTTCGAGAAAGTGGCGACCGACGCATTGCAAGTGACCGTGCAACTGCAAGAAGGCTTTTCGGGAGGAATTCTCGAAGTGGTCGTAAAATAAGACGTGACTGAAAGCAGGGGTGAATCGTCGATCGGCGGGCGTCGGAAATCGTTTCGCGGCCCGCCGGTCTTGCGCATGGTACGAGCCTCGAGCAACAATGGCCGTCGGTCTTCGGCGGCGGGACCGGGTGGCAAACGCCGGCCCGTTGTGGCATGATGGATAGGCACGCATTTGGTGACTACGCTTGAACGTGCGAACGACCGGAAAAACGGCTCGATTCGTAGGGAACACAAGCGAGAACACGCGGGCGAGTGCCCGCCGAATTTCAGGACCACACGGCCGAACGAACATGATTTGCGTCAGTGTTGCACGTGGACGTCATCGGCACATGATCGCCGAATACCGGCACATGGCCGAACAAGGCGCCGGACTCGTTGAATTGCGGATCGACTACATCCGTAGTTCCGTGAATATCAAGCGGTTGATCCAGGAGCGGCCCTGCCCCGTCATCGTTTCGTGCCGTCGCGAGCGAGACGGCGGACGCTTTTCGGGAACCGAGGAGCAGCGGCTCTTGCTGTTGAGGACGGCGATCGCCGAAGGCGTCGATTATATCGACCTCGAGGACGACATTGCCGCCCAGATTCCTCGCTTCGGACCGACCAAGCGCATTATCAGCCATCACGATTTTCGCAAGACGCCCGACAACCTGGAAGAAATCCACGCCCGAATGGCCGCGATGGATGCCGACATCGTGAAGATTTGCACGATGGCGAACCATCCGCAAGATAATTTCCGCATGCTCGAATTGGTGTCGAAGGCGAGCGTGCCGACGGTCGGTTTTTGCATGGGCGACATCGGCATACCGTCGCGTATTTTGTGTGGGAAGTACGGTTCGCCGTTCACCTATGCGACGTTCCATCAAGAACGGGCGCTGGCACCGGGGCAACTCAGCTTCGATCAGGTGAAGAACGTGTACCGTTTCGACGACATCAACGCCGAAACGGAAGTTTACGGTGTCATCGCCGATCCCGTCGGACACAGCCTGAGTCCCTTGATCCACAATGCCGGTTTCAAGCAGGCCGGGTTGAACAAAGTCTATTTGCCCATGCGGATTCCGCGGGAAGACGTCGCCGATTTCATCGACCAGGCCGAAAAATGGGATATCAAAGGGCTCAGTGTGACGATTCCGCACAAAGAAGCCGTGATTCCGAAGCTGACGAAGGCCGAAGCCTCGGTCAAAGGGATCGGCGCTTGCAATACGATCGTCTTTCAAGACGGCCAACGGCTGGGATACAACACCGACTGTAAGGCCGCGATCGACAGTATTCAGGCGGCTTTGGGCCGAAAAGGTCCCGATTGCCTCAAAGGTTCGAAAGCCTTGGTATTGGGGGCCGGTGGGGCCGGGAAGGCCGTCGCCTTCGGTTTATTGCAATGCGGGGCAGAGGTCGTCGTTACCGACGGCGATGCCGAGAAGGCGAGGCAGCTCGCCGAACGATTCCGATGCCGATTCGTCGAGTGGGACGACCGGTACGACGTCGAGCCCGATTTGTTGGCCAATTGCACGCCCCTCGGGATGCATCCGAACGTCGACGAAACGCCGTTCGCTTCGGAGCATTTGCGAACGAGCATGCTCGTCTTCGATGCGGTGTACAATCCGGAAAATACGCTGTTGATCAAGGAAGCCAGGGCCCGCAACTGCAAGGTGGTGACGGGCGTCGAAATGTTCGTCCGCCAAGCTTGCCTTCAATTCAAGTTGTTTACCGGCCGGGAAGGCCCCGCGCAGTTGATGCGCGAGGTGATCAAGCGGGCGACCTCGGCCGCTAAGTGGTGAACCGCAGCGGCACGAGATCATTCGTTGCCGTGGGAAATGATTTTTTGTCGATTGTCGACGATAGTCTATGAACCTGATACTGATCGGATATCGCGCAACCGGAAAAACGACCGTCGCTCGTCTGCTGGCCGAACGGCTGGGATGGGAATGGCACGATGTCGATCCCGAGATCGAGCGAGAGGCGGGAAAGCCCATCGATCGCATTTTCGCCGAAGACGGCGAACCGCACTTCCGCGACATCGAGTCGCGCGTGTTGGCCCGCTTGTGTGACGGCGAACACCGGATCGTCGCTTGCGGGGGCGGAACGCCGCTGCGTCCGCAGAATCAAGAGGTGATTCGCAAAACGGGGAAGACCGTGTGGCTGACCGCCACGCCCGAGACCATTCATCGGCGGATGACGCAAGATCCCTTATCGGCCCAGCGGCGGCCGAACTTGACGAACGTCGGCGGACTGCAAGAGGTGATCGACCTGTTGGAAAAGCGATCGCCGGTCTACCGCAAGCTGGCCGATTGGATCGTCGATACCGAGAACCGCACGCCCGAAGAGATCACCGAAGAAATCCTCGAGCATTTTCGGCCCTTCGTCGAGAGGTAGCCGTGAACGGATTCGACGCGATTCCCGTCGGTTGGCGACTGATGATTCTGGCCGTTCTCGGCTTCGTGGCGGGGGGATCGGCGAACGCCGTCGTCGACTTTCTGCTTCGGCCGTACCGGTCGAGTTCGCAGAACGGAGGCTCGGGAAAAGTCAGGCGGCCTTCGTTTCCGGCGTACTGGGGGATTGTGTCGCACGAGAGCTTCTCGCTCGGCCGTCGCCTGCGATATTTGGCCGTGGCGGCCGGATTCGCAGCCGTGTTGCCGCTGTTGTACTGGTGGGAAGTCGAACAGTGCCGCCACATTCTTTGGGAAGGGCCGTTGCCCGATCGTTCGATTTTGTATGCCGTTTACACGGCACATGCGCTGCTAGCCTGGCTGATGCTGGCGGCCTCGTTGATCGACTGGGATGAACAAATCATTCCCGATGCGATCGTGGTGCCGGGCACGCTCATCGGCTTGACGCTGGCGGCTTGGCTTCCGTGGTCGTTGCTGCCCGACGTCGTGCGGCCGAATCTGGATAGCGGTTTTCCGTTTTTGGTCGGTCCGGGACGGGGGGGAGCATATCGGTTCTTGACGTTTGCGTCGCCTCGTGCGTTTCCCGACTGGGCCGTCGGCGGCACCGATTGGAAGCCGTTGGTCGCGGCGCTCGCCTGTTGGTGGTTTTGGTGTGTTGCCCTGATGCCTCGAACGTGGTACAGCCGACATGGTTGGCGCAGGGCTTTGAAGTTGGCTTTGGCCCGGTTGTGTCGGTCCCGAGCGACATACTGGTTGGCGGGGCTCGGTGTGGTCGGCTCGGCGGCAATTGCGGTCGTGTGGCGGCTCGACGGGCTGCATTGGCAGGGGCTTTTTTCGTCGCTGATCGGCATGATAGCCGCGTTCGGCATCACGTGGATCATTCGAATCGTCTTCAGCCTCGTCCTCGACCGCGAGGCGATGGGCTTCGGTGATGTCACCTTGATGGGCATGATCGGGGCTTTCTTGGGTTGGCAAGCATCGCTGATGGCTTTTTTCGTTGCGCCCTTTTTCGGGCTGGCGTTGGGGTTGGTCATCTTGATCGCCACGCGGGATCATCGCATTCCTTACGGACCGTTCTTGTGCTTGGGGGCGGCAACGGTCGTCGTCTTTTGGGCGGGCATCTGGAGCGGCACGGTAAGTTGGTTTGCGCTGGGACCAATCCTCATTCTATTGCTGGTCACGTGTATCGTCGGCTCGGCGTTCATTCTGTTGCTTTGGCGCTTTCTTCGCGGGGCGTGAACTGCTTTCTGCCTCTCCTGGTTTGCCTGGATTTCCTGGTTTGTGTGTCTGGGCGTCGAAGGTGAGGAAAACCGTCTTGTTTCGACGC
>CAYVVR010000366.1:0-4672 GCA_964454655.1 uncultured Planctomycetaceae bacterium
ACGATCGTACGTGCCGCACGAATGCGAATTTGCCAGAACAAATTACCTTCCAACTCGGGCGGCAAAAGCGGCGGCGGCTCGCTTCCGCCGGCGTTCGCTTCCCGAGCGGCAGCCTGTCGTTGTTCCTGCAATTCGACCTTGCTCGGTGTACTCAAGGCGAAACCTCGTTTCCTTCCGTACTTGCCGCCGGTGCTCGGTCCGATTGGTTTCGTGGTTTACCGTTGCCGTTCGGCGCGTGCGTCTTGAGTAGATCCTCGGCGGTCATCGCCAGGAAGAGCCGTTCCAATGTGGACGCGTCGGCATCGTTCGACTCATGTGCGCGGCGTCGTCGTAGTTCGTCGATCGTCCCCAAGAAGAGCAATTTGCCGTGATTGATGATGCCGATGCGGTCGGCAATCTCTTCCGCGACGCTGAGTGTATGGGTCGACATGAAGACAATGTTGCCCGCGGCCGTGCGCTCGCGAAGCAACTCTTTGACCAGCCAGGCGGTTTTGGGATCGAGCCCGACCATCGGTTCATCGACGACCAGTACCTTCGGATCGTGCATGACCGCCGAGGCGAAAACCACGCGTTGTCGCATTCCGTGCGAATAGGTCTCGGCCAAGTCGTCTACGAAATCGTGCAGTTCGAAACGGTCGATTTCCCGTTCGATCCGCGATTCGAGATCGGCACCGTCGAGCCCTCGCAGTCGGCCGACAAAGGACAGGAACTCCCGGCCGCTCAGCTTCTCGTACAAGTACGGTTGGTCGGGGACGAATCCCATGTAGCGGGCAGCTTCTTGGGGCGATTCGGCGGTGTCGATGCCGCACACGCGGACGTGGCCCTCGGTCGGTCGGAGCAGACCGACCAGCATCTTGATCGAGGTTGTTTTTCCCGCGCCGTTCGGTCCCAAGAAAGCGAACAATTCTCCCGGCTCGATCGTCAAGTTCAACGCATCGACGGCTAGTTTATTGCCGAAGCGTCGGCTGACGTTATCGTATTCAATCATGGCGTTTTCGGCTCCGGGCGTTCGCAAGGCGTGTCATTCCAACATGCCCTCGCGACGTGCCAATTCGAGTGTCCGAGCGCGGTCCATCCGGATAAGTGTGAGCTTTCCGGCGCCCAATTGTGCCTCTTGTCGCAAAATCGTTCCTTCGGGGGCCACCCACACGCGACCCCGCACATGGTGCTCGCCGTCGACGCGCCTTCCCGGGTCGTCGGTATACTCGACCACCCACGCGCGTATCGGTCGCCCCTCCCAGCGAATGAAGTCCTGGCCGACGACCTCCGCGTGCAGAATTTCCAAGGGACGCGTTCCTTCGACATGCTGCGCGACGGAAAACGGACTGTATACTTCGATCGTCCAAGCCTGTCCCTTTTTCAGACCGGGCAATTGCGTTTGCGGGGCGAACTGATCGGTCAACAACGAACGACGACTGAGCGGAAGTTCCGTGTCGTATCGGAAACCCGGACTGGTGAAATACAGCGACAAGATGTCTTTTTCGATCGAGCCTCGGATCGAAAACAGACTTTCTTCTTGGGGCGGCAGGTAAAGTTTCGTTTCGAACGACGACAATCGCTTCAACGCGTCGAAGTAGACCGTCGATCGTAGATCGAGACGGAATCGGGGACGCGAAGCCGCAGGTCCCAGCAAGAGTTTCCACAGCGTCGGAAACATCTTATCGCCGGGAAAGTCGTCAAAGTGGATCACATGGTCCACTTGGGTCATGTCGGTCGATGCCGGGTGGGTGTGGGTGATGGCGGTTCCGATCGGCTCGTTGTCGAATCGCAATTTCCATGCCACCAGGTTGTCGTGGCGTTGCGCCTCGACGATCTGTTCGTAAGTCGGCGGGTCGCCCACGATGAGGGCCGGTAAGACCTTCGTGGCCATCAGCCACGACATGGAGCCGAGCCAACTCAGCAGGATGACGAACTGGAAGAAACGATTGTAGACCACGCGTTCGTCCTCCGTGCCTACGTTGTCATGTTGCCGACAATCCGCGATTCGGCATTTCGGTATGCCGAAATCGGACATGCGCGGGTTTGGTCCGTTTGGCCCCCCCGATGCGGATGCTGTATGGTCGGCACGATCGTCCTGTTCCGAGAGTATGTGCCCCGATCGTGCGGAAGACGGATTCGAGAGAACCGCACATGCAGGTCGACGATTCCTTCGGACGAGGTAGACAGCCGCGTAAAAACGGCGTTGTCGTTTTCAACCGCAACCATTATAGCCGCGGCCGCTTCGCGCGTGCAACGAAACGGCAATGAGGTACGCGACGGTCGCCCAGGTTTCCGCGGTGTACGCCCGGGGCGATATCGGTGATAACCCGACCGCCGTGCTGCGATTGACCGCTTTTGGCGTTACGGCCGCAAATCAAGCACCGCCCCGCCGAAGGGGCGTAGTTGCAATCGTACTTCGTCGCCGCTACGAAGGGTGACTTGCTTCACGGCAAATTGCCGGTCCGTGTCGCCGTCGCCGATCCACACGGCGTTCCACCGGCGTTCCGGCGACAGTTGCAACTTAACCGGAATCTCGCGCGCTTCGTTTTGGCCGTTGATCGCGCCGATGCACCAACGGTCGCCCTTACGCCGTGCCATGACCACGAAATCACCCGGCGCTCCGGCCAACAGTCGCGTTTCGTCCCATGTGACGGGGACGGTCTTGAGAAACTCTTTGGGGGCGTTCGGAAGGCTGCGGTACGCCTCGACGCTGTCGGCGAAATGCAACCATCCCGACTCGAATACGACCGACAAGGCCAGCTCATGAGCGTTCGTTGTAATGTGCGGATACCTTTCGTCGCTGAAAGCAACCGGCGTGTAGTCCATCGATCCGATCGCGTTTCGTGTAAACGGAAGGATCGTATTGTGGACCGGGGCATTGGCCGGAAAGTCGGCGGCGAAGGTGTAGCATTCCGCGCCTTTGACGGCTTCCATCGACATCAGGTGCGGCCACGTTCGCTGCCAACCTCGCGGAATGGTGCATCCGTGGAAGTTGACCAAGATATGCTTCTCGGCCGCATCTTGCAGAATGTCGTGGTAAAGCCGAATGATGTTTTGCTTGTCGCTCTGAAAGAAGTCGATCTTGACGCCGGCGACTCCCCATTCCCTCAACAAGTCGAACTCAAACAATCGCACTTCACGGCTTTTCATTGCGCCGCGAGGTTTTTCGGTGACGATGTTGTGCTCGCCGCCCGAGTTGTACCACAACAGAAGCCGAACCCCTTTGCTTTGCGCATACCGGGCCAATTCACGAACATTTCCGCCGTTCATCAACGTCCAGTTGGCATCGACCAACGAGTACTCCCAGCCCATCTCGGCTGCCAGATCGACGAAAGCCTGCAGCTTGTGAAAATCTTGCGGACTGTCGTGATCGGACCACCAACTCCACGAGACTCGTCCCGGCTTGATCCACGAAGTTTCCGCAACTTGCGAAGGCGGGGCAAGGTCGGTGACCAACGTCGATTCAACGATTACCGAAGGCTCGGCGCCGATGATGAACACTCGCCAAGGCGACTTCCAGGGCAGGTCGATCGAAGGTTCGACATCTCCTTGTCCCCAGCCTTCTTCCGGCGCGGGAAAGCGAATCCGGTAGAGGCCGTCTTCCACCCGGGCGGCCAAGCGGCATCCGCAGTACGTGCCGTCGGTTCCCGATTCGGTGATCAGACACCACCAACCGCCGGGGACGTGAAACAAGGCGGGAAACGTCCAGCCGGGCTCGCCGGGAGCGTTTTCACCGGCGGGCGTTCCGTTGGTGTAAAACTCTTCGTAAGCGGGCGTCCATTTCGAATATTCGGAACAGGGGGCAATCCAGGCCTTGGCCCCCTTCGGAATGCGAAAGCCGGTTTCTTCCCGGCTCACGCGAGTCGCCTTGTCTGCGCTTTCGGGAATGGCGTAGCGGAAAGCCACGCCGTCGTCGGACGCGTGCACCTCGATATCGAACAGCGTTCCTTCGGCGTTCCGAAATCGAAAGATGCGCCGATTGGCTACGACGACGCACTCGGAACGTTTGCCGGTCGTCATCGTGTACTGTTCGTGGATCGTTCGTTGCGACGTCGCGTGGACAAACGACAGCCCGTCGGCGAAGTCTTCGTCCTCGAGAGTCAAACCGAGCGGCGAATCGCCGATGATCGGCACTTTCGTATCACCGTCGACGGCGAAAACTTGGTACGACAATCGGCCGCTCTCGAGTGAGACGGTAAACTCGATGTTTCCGCTCGGTGATGTGACGACACCGATCGGCTCCGCGGCCATGCCGGTCACCTCCCAGACCACAGCCCACAGGATCAGCGACGACAATACCACACCCCCGCGAATGTTCACGATAACCTCCCGCCGAAAGACGTTGCATACGTGTCGAAAACATCACCGGCCCTCAAGTTAATGCGTTGCGCGATCGTTCGTCAAGAACCGCAGACGACCAGGCACAAAAACGCCCCGGCCGAACACGACCGAGGCGTTTTGGGACAATCGGGTTGTGACGCTTGTCGGGCCTAATCGTGAAAGTGAAAACCGAATGCAACGCCCGGCCGAGGCGGTGCATAGTGGTACACCCGCCGATGATGGAAAAAGAACGGGTCGTGGTACTCGTGGATGACGACCGGGGGAGGGCTGTCGTGCACGACGATGGTTTCGGTTCGTGTCGTCGCCGGCGAGTCGGCCGTTTGCGATTGCATTTGGCGTCGCGACGGCTTTT
>CAYVVR010000367.1:0-4105 GCA_964454655.1 uncultured Planctomycetaceae bacterium
TAGCCGCGCAAACATGTCGGCCAAACGTTCCATGGGCAGGCCGACCACGTTCGATTCGCTCCCTCTTACGACGCGTACCCAGCCGAGACGGTCTTGATACCCAAACGCCCCGGCTTTTCCTTCCCAAAGGCCGCTGTCCAGGTATTCGGCCAGTTGTGCGTCGGAAAGGGGCTCCATGAACAACTCCGTAACATCGACCTCGACCCACGGGTCCCGGTGCGGTCGATCCCAGAGGCAGACTCCGCTTAACACGCGGTGGCGGCGTCCACTTAAGAACCGAAGAATTTCTTCCGCGTGGTCGCGGTCGGCCGGTTTCCCCAGAATGCGACCGCAACACTCGGCGACGGTGTCGCAAGCGAGGATGCATCCATGGGGGACGCGAGCAGCGACGTCCCGAGCCTTGGCCAAGGCGAGCCGGGCGACCAACTCCCATGGAGACTCACCGCTACAGAGGCCACACTCGGCCGATTCCGAAGGCGTTACGATCTCGAACCGGTACCCGGCTTCTTCCAGCAACTGTCGCCGTCGAGGTGAACCGCTCGCCAATATCAGTCGTTCGGGTTGCCAAGGCTGCCGAGTCGTCATCGAAGTGGTCTCATCCGCCCTGTCGAACGGTGCCGGGCAGAAACGGGCCGCCCCTCTCCCCTTCCGGATGATTCCACTGTACCGTAGCGGGTAGACTCTGCAAGGAACCCCGCCCGATACATACGTTGCCGGAAACGGCTCCGCCGATGGAAATCCCCGTACTATACGAAGACAACCACTTGCTTGTGCTCGACAAGCCCGCCGGTTTGGCCACGATGGGCCTGCCGGAGGGGCGTCCTACGCTCCTCACATGGGCGAAAGAGTACATTCGCCAACGGTATCACAAGCCGGGCAACGTGTATCTGGGAGTCGTCAGTCGGCTCGACGTGCCGGTTTCGGGGGTCGTCCTGCTAGCACGCACATCGAAGGCCGCATCGCGGCTTTCCGAACAATTTCGCCGCCACCTTTGCCGAAAGCGTTATTGGGCGATCCTCGGAGGCGTACCGAAAACGCCGGAAGGCGAGCTCCGGCACTGGATCGTTCACGACAAGCGATTTCGCCGCGTTCACATTGAACACGCACCGACACCGCTGGGGCGCGAAGCGCGGTTGCGTTATCGGACACTCGCCGTCGAGGGACGCCGCGCCCTCGTCGAAATCGAGCTGATCACCGGCCGCAAGCACCAAATTCGCGCCCAATTCGCGGCGATCGGTCACCCGATCGTCGGCGATCTCAAGTACGGGTCGCGGGAATCCTTTCCCGTCGGCATCGCCTTGCATGGACGCTGGTTGACCGTGGTCCACCCGACCAAAAAGGAAGAGCAAACGTTTGTCGCCGCCCCGCCGAAAAGCTGGGACGCCTTTCGACACCTATGGCGGGGGGCAATCGAAGAATCGCCGTGATTCGCTCGGGACGCCGGGATCGCGAAAAAATGTTCGCACTCCGACGCAACTTCCGGATTCATCAGGAGTTGCGTGGTATTATAATGAACGGGGCGTACGCTGCCGATTGCCATCTTTTCGGAGTGTGCCGACGTTGCCTTCTCCCGCTGCGGAAACAGGATTCGAACAGTGCGCTTTGGCCAGCGGCCTGCTCGAGAAAGAGCAGCTCGAAGCCGCCAAGGAAACCCTGCGCCGGGCCGGAATCACACCGGCTTCGACGACGCGGTACGAGGAGCGACTCGCCGAAGTTCTTGTCAATAGCGGCGTGTTGAACAGGTGGCAGGCCAAACAACTTCTCGACGGTCGAACGAAGTTCACCCTGGGCCCTTACCGCATCGTCGACTCCATCGGTCGCGGCGGGATGGGCCAAGTGTTCAAGGGAGAACACACCGTTCTCGGTCGGGTCGTGGCCGTCAAAGTGCTGCCTCGCCACAAATCCAACCCCGAAACGATCGCGAATTTCATGCGAGAGATTCGGGCACAGGCAATGTTGGATCACGAGAACCTCGTCAGAGCCCTGGATGCGGGTGAAGACGGCAACGTCTACTACCTGATTACCGAGTACGTACCGGGGACCGACCTCCGGAAACTGATCCGCCGTCGTGGACCGCTTCGCATGCATGCGGCGGCTTCTATCATTTCTCAAGTCGCGGCCGGGTTGCAGCACGCCCACGATTTGGGGCTCATCCATCGAGACGTCAAGCCCGGCAATATCCTCGTCACCTACGACGGAAAAGCCAAGCTCCTCGATTTGGGGCTGGCCGGTCCGTTGGGTGCCGACGCCGAGAAAGATCCGCGACACGGACGCATCGTGGGCACGGTCGATTATCTGTCGCCCGACCACATCCGCGATCCGAAGCATCCCACGCCGGCGTGGGATATCTATTCGTTGGGATGCACGTTGTATTACGCGGTGACGGGCAAAGTTCCGTTTCCCGGCGGAACCACCGGCGATAAGGTGCGGGCGCATCTCGAGTTGCGTCCTCTGGACCCCCGACGGTTGAATCCCGAGTTGGATGCCGATTTCGTGGACGTCATGGCCGACATGATGGCCAAGGATCCGCGGGAACGGCTCCCTTCGGCACAGGCGGTCATCGACGCCTTGGCCCCTTGGGTCGACGGACTTGTTCCCTTGGACGATTCCGCCTGGTTGCGGGCAGGATTGCAGCGATTGCGTCGAAACGCGTCGGTGGCGACCGCGATACCCGTCGAGGCGTCGGCCTTGGCCGAAACCAAACCCAGCTTCACGAACGCATTCGACGCGTTACCCCAAGCCGAAACGAACTCGGAAGCCGCGACCACCAACGACGCACCGGAACCGCTGCCCTTGAACATTACCGCGCCGCCGCTTTACGAGGATCGGTTGAGCCTCAGCCTGGTCGGCCCCGTCCTTTTCTTCGTCATCCTGCCCCCCGTATTAGTGGGCGTCGTCTTGTATTTGTGGAAGCTGTGGCTCACTCACTGATTTGCACCCGCGTGCAGATCGCCGTTTTCGGGAAAGTGTCCAAGCGGCAAGAGGTGGTCATGTCTACCCTCAGGATGAGGAATTCGCCGGAAAAATCACCCACCTAATAGGTTACAGCTTGCTCGCCGCGCCGGATCCTATACGATTTGGAAGGAAATACCGGCATAGCCGCACTGAGTAGCATTTATTGGGGCGACGGCGGTTGAAGACCGGGCTTCATCATTAGTTTGTCTTTTTTGCATCGTGTCATTTCAAGCCTGGAAAGGCACTGTTTATGGCGGGACTGGTTCGCTTTTCCGAGGCGGCTTCTTTGGCGTTGCACGCTATGGGCATCTTGGCCCGAACCCCCGATCGCCGCATGTCGAACGATGAGCTGGCGTCGGCTCTTTCGGCATCGTCGCATCACTTGGCAAAGGTGATGCAGCGTTTGGCCAAGGCGGGATTGGTGAAATCGACCCGTGGACCGCGAGGCGGGTTCCAAATCAGCCGTCGTCCTCACGAGATTCGCTTGGCCGAAATCTATGAAGCCGTCGATGGTCCCCTGCCGGAACGAGGGTGTTTGCTCACCGACCAAATCTGCAACGGCGGCGAATGCATGCTGGGCGATTTGATGGGGGCCGTGCACCAACAAGTGGTTAGTTATCTGGAACATACCACGCTTGCCCAAATGGCCAACGGGCTGCACATTGTGGGCGTGTAACGGTTGAGGGGCGGCACAAGCGCCCACGCCACCTGAGATTGGTCGTTTCCAGCAGCCGAGCCGACACGATTGCTCCATGATGTCTCATCGATTCGATGATAGCGCCCACCGCGAGAAAAAGGCGGTTGCGGCACTCTCGTTGACGGCCGCCGTCGTTCTTACGGCCACCAAACTAGTCGTCGGCCTGGCGACGAACAGCTTGGGCATTCTCTCCGAAGCGCTGCATTCCGGTCTCGATTTGGCCGCAACGGGAATGACGCTTTGGGCGGTTTACGTGGCGGCGCAACCGGCCGACAGCGACCACACCTACGGACACGGAAAAATCGAGAATCTCTCCGCCCTCGGGCAAACGCTCTTGTTGTTGGCAACGTGCTCTTGGGTTCTCTACGAAGCATGCGCCCGACTTTTCTGGAAAGAAGGCGTGCATGTGGAGGCGTCGTTTTGGGCATTTGCCGTCATTATCATGTCGATCGC
>CAYVVR010000367.1:4115-4644 GCA_964454655.1 uncultured Planctomycetaceae bacterium
CTTTGAAGGCGGCTGCCGACAAATTCCAGAGTCAAGCATTGGAAGCGGACGCCTTGCATTTTTCCAGCGACATTTGGTCGTCGCTGGTCGTGCTGCTAGGGTTGCTCGGCGTATGGCTGGCCGATCGCTACAACTGGCGTTTTGCGGCCCACGCCGATGCGGCCGCCGCGGTCGTCGTCGCGCTGCTGGTATTGTGGGTTTCGTTGCGGCTGGCCAAAAGCGCCGTCGACGAGTTGCTCGACCGAACGACCGAAGAAACGGTGAACCGCGTTCGAGAAGTGGCTTCGTCGATCGAAGGCGTCGAAGGCGTGCACGACATTCGCGTGCGTCGAAGCGGGGCCTCGCTTTTCGGTGACTTGACGGTGACGGTAGGTCGCCATCGCAGCTTCGAACACGCCCACCAAGTCGCCGACGACGTCGCCGACGCCGTACGCGACGAGTTCGACGGCGCCGATATCGTCGTTCACGTCGAGCCGGTGAAAACGCCTGAAGAACCGCCTATCCGCACGATTCAAGTGCTGGCGGCACG
>CAYVVR010000368.1:0-4639 GCA_964454655.1 uncultured Planctomycetaceae bacterium
GCTTCATCGCCTCGATCGCCGTTTCCATGCGGTAGAAGTCGCCCGCCTTGCGTTTGGGGGTCAAATCGACGGTCTCGGCACGGACCGCTCCGGCGACCATCGTCCCCGCCGCAACGATCATTCCCGCAACCCACGCGATCCTCGACTCCACTCGACCAAGACGTACCATGCTCGTCGCATCCTTCCGTTTCGAACAGCGCGCAGAAGTTGTCCCGACTCCGGTATGGTTCCCGGTTCGCGCTAACGGTTGTACGTCCGCAGGCGATTCGGCGTCAAGAGAATTTGGGCCGACGGCGACACGCTCCATCTCGCCCAAATTACAGAATCATCGCAGAACGCCCCTTTCTCGGCGCCTTGATCGAACCCGGTTCAGACGAAGCTGTTGACGACCTCGGGAGGAGCCGGGCCGTAGTCGAGCGGTTCGATCGAACATGAAGCTCGACCTTGGCTGAGGCTTCGCATCGCGTTCGAGTAGCCGAAGAGTTCGGCCAGCGGCGCTTTGGCCTCGATGACCGTGTCTTTGCCGCGGTTGAAGGTTTGCGTGATTTCACCGCGACGTTGTTGCAGGTCGCCCACGATATCGCCCACGAATTCCTCGGGCACGGTGATCTCGACCCGCATGATCGGCTCGAGCAACACGATCTCGGCTTCGCGCAAGCCTTTCTCGAAGGCATCCGCCGCCGCGAACCGAAACGCAACATCGTTCGATTCCACCTCGTGCATCTTGGCGCCGATCAGGCTGATTCGGATGTTGATCAGCGGGAATCCGTACAATCCGCCGCCGAATCCTTGTTCGCGCAGCACCTCCAACGCAGCGTCGAGAAACTCTTGCGGCACGGGATCGCTGCACGCGTTGACCACGGTCACCGGCGCACCGCCCTCCGCCTGAAACGGCTCGACGCGGATCGTCACCTCGGCAAAGAGTTGCTTTCCGCCGAGTGTGCGGTGACACGTGCCGGTCACTTCGACTTCAGAACGGACGGTTTCACGGTAACTGACCCGCGGCTTGTGAACACGCACGTTCAGGTTGTGATCGCGGATCAGGCGGTGCGTGATGATTTCGAGATGCAGCTCGCCCATCCCGCTGATGATCGTTTGGCCGGTCTCTTCGTTTTCGCGGGCGCGGAAGGTGGGATCTTGACGCCGCATCATATCCAAAGCGACGGCAAGCTTTTTCCGCTCGGTGGAATTCTCCGGCTCGATGGCCATGTCGATGACCGTTTCGGGAAAAGTGATCGGCTCGAGCAAAATCGGGTTTCGCGTGTCGCACAACGTGTCGCCGGTCACCGAATGGCGCAAGCCGATGATGCCCGCGATATCCCCCGCCGACACCTCGGTAATTTGCTCGCGATCGGAAGCCTGAATGCGCCACAACTGCGGCACGTTTTCTTTCTTGTTCTTACCGGGGTTCAAAACCCGGCTGTTCGCCTTGAGCGTACCGGAATACACGCGGATGAAATCCAAGTCGCCGTGTTTGTCGGCCTGGACTTTGAACAGCAAGGCGCAGAACGGCTCTTTCGGATCGGCTTTGCGAACGAGCTTCTTTTCAGACTTCTTGGGATCGGTGCCTTCGACCGGCGGCACGTCCAAGGGGCTGGGGAGATAGAGTTTGACCGCATCGAGCACCGGTTGCACGCCGACGCCGTCCAGGGCCGAACCGCAGAATACCGGCACGATCATGTTGTGGATCACGGCGTCACGAACGACGCTGCGGATCAGCTCGGCGGGAACCTCTTCTTCGGCCAACAGCAACTCGGTCATTTCGTCGCTGTAAAGGGAAAGCCGATCGAGCATTTGAGCCCGCCACAATTGCGCGTCGTCGGCCATCTCGTCGGGAATCGGATGCTCGACGACGTCTTTCCCTTCGCCCTGCGGCTCGAAGGTGAGCATCTTCATCGAAATGAGGTCGATCACCGCCCGAAAGGCGTCTTTGAAATGCGGCGGCCCGCTTCCCACCGGAATGTTCAGCGGCACCGGCTGACAATGCAACCGGTTTTCGATCTCGTCGAGGACGGCGTAAAAATCGGCCCCTTCGCGATCCATCTTGTTGATGAAGGCGATGCGGGGCACGTGGTAGCGATCGGCCTGGCGCCACACGGTTTCGCTTTGTGCCTCGACTCCCTCGCGGGCGCTGAAGACCACGACGGCCCCGTCGAGCACACGCAAACTGCGTTCGACCTCGGCGGTGAAATCGACGTGCCCGGGCGTGTCGATCAGGTTGATGTTGATTCCTTCCCACTCGAACGTCACGCACGCCGATTGGATGGTGATCCCGCGTTCCTGTTCTTCGGGATCGTAATCGGTGACGGTCGTCCCGTTGTCGACCATGCCCACCCGATGGACGAAATGCGCATAGTAGAGCATTCGCTCGGTAAGGGTCGTTTTGCCGGCGTCGATGTGCGCGACGATTCCGATATTTCGCAGTTTCTTCAAGTCACGTGGCATGGTCGAACACCGTGAACGAACCAAAGATGTGCTTTCTCGGTCAACGCCCGCCGAGCCGTAGACCGCGGTCCCCGAGAGCCTCTCAATATAGCCGCCCCCAAACGCGCAAAACAACACCGCGTCGAGAAGGTCCCGGCGCGGTGTGCTTGAATTCTGAACCGATTACCACGCGAAGTGGGCGAACGCCTTGTTGGCCTCAGCCATGCGGTGGACGTTCTCGCGTTTGGTCATCGCAGCGCCTTCCCGCTTGTACGCCGCTGCGATTTCGTCGGCAAGCTTCTCGGCCATCGGCTTGCCCTTGCGTTCGCGCGTCACCTGCAAGATCCAGCGGATGGCCAACGAGAGCTGCCGCTTCGGATTCACTTGCATGGGAACCTGGTACGAGGCACCACCGACACGCTTCGAGCGGACCTCGATATTCGGCTTGACGTTTTCAATCGCCTGAGTGAAGACTTCGATCGGCTCTTCGTCGGGAATCTTCTTGCGCAGGATTTCGAGCATATCGTAGAAAATCCGCTGCGCAACCGACTTCTTGCCGTCCCACATCATCGAATTGATGAACTTGCTCGCCAAGATCGATCCGTACACAGGATCCGGAGCGAGCTGTTTTTCACTGGCAGTCCGACGACCCATCTTGCTTCACCCAAACTATGGTCTTGTGTTCGTGTATTCGATGCTTTCAAACACCCCTTCGACGCACGCTTACCGTTCGCGCCCGCGACTACTTCTTCGGCCGCTTCGCCCCGTAACGGCTGCGGGCCTGGCGTCGCGCCTCGACACCGGCGGCATCGCGGGTTCCGCGGATGACCTGATACCGCACACCGGGCAAGTCGCGGATACGACCGCCCCGCACCAGCACGATCGAGTGCTCTTGCAGGTTGTGGCCTTCCCCCGGAATGTAGACGGTGACTTCCTTCCCGTTGCTCAGCCGCACACGGGCGATCTTTCGCATCGCCGAGTTCGGCTTCTTGGGCGTCATCGTCCGCACCTGGAGGCACACCCCCTGCTTTTGGGGGCACTTATCCAGAACGGGCGATTTGCTCTTGGTGGGCTTCGGTTTCCGCGGACGGCGAACGAGCTGATTGAACGTTGGCATGTTACTTCAATTGCCTTGACTGAGTATTTTTCCCAATCTGCCGTATAAGCGGCATTCACGTTTCCATTGCCGTGTGTTCAATCGGTGCCGGAAAGACACCGATTCGCGACGGGGTGCCGAGGCACGCCCGCCTGAAAAGGGATAAACCTTTAGCCTACCGAAACGGTATCGGCTGTCAAGGCTTCCCGTACTTGCTTTTCCCGGTTGCGGATCGTTTCGGCATGCCGGCTGGTCAGTCGGCCTGCTCCGACTCTTGACCGCTCGACACGCTGTCGGATCCGGACTCCGAATTGCTCGGAGCATTCGGAATATCGTCCAACGACGGCGTCCCCGACGGGGCGGGGTTTTGCGTCTGACCTGCCGGGGCATCGGCCAAGAATCGAAATTCTTGTTCCGGCAGCGGCGTGCCGCGTTCCGCCTGTTCGGCCAGTGCCTCGGGGCTCAGGCGGACTTCCGCTTGGCGGTAGAGCTTGAACCCGGTTCCGGCCGGAATCAGCCGCCCCAGGACGACGTTTTCTTTCAAACCGACCAGATGGTCCGTCTTGCCGGCCAAAGCCGCTTCGGTGAGCACCTTGGTCGTCTCTTGGAAGCTGGCCGCCGAAAGGAAACTCGTGCTCTGCACGGCCGCCTTGGTGATCCCCAGCAGTTGCGTGTTGGCCGTGGCGGGCGTCGGTTGCTTGCACGTGGCGGGCGTCCCACCCTCAGCTTCCACCTGGGCGTTCTGCTGCTCGAACACCTCGCGAGGCACGATCTCGTCGGCCTCGAATTTCGTATCGCCGGGATCGACGATCTTCACGCACTTGGCGAGTTGCTCGTTGGCCTTGCGGAACTCGAACTTGTCGATCACCGCACCTTCAAGCAAGCCGGTGTCGCCGCCCGACTCGACTTTCACCTTCCGCAGCATTTGGGCCACGATGATTTCCAAGTGCTTGTCGTTGATTTCGACCTTTTGGCTGCGGTAAACTTTTTGAATTTCGCGGACCAGGTATTGCTGGACGGCTTCTTCACCCGACACCCGCAGCACGTCGTGAGGCACCAAAGGTCCTTCGATCAAGGCGTCGCCGGTCTTTACGTAATCGCCCGTATGCACGAGCATTC
>CAYVVR010000369.1:0-4635 GCA_964454655.1 uncultured Planctomycetaceae bacterium
GATCGACCTTACGACGGGGTAAATTTGATGCCGTTGATCGAAGGGCGGATGGACGAGCGCCCGCGGCCGATCGCCTTTCAATTCGGCACCCAGGTCAGCTTGACCGACAACCGCTTCAAGCTGGTCCATAATCTTTCCAAGAAACGCCCGCGATCCGATAACGGTACGTGCCCCTTCTCAGAGTGGGAGCTTTACGATTTGGTGAACGATCCGGGTGAGACAACGAACGTGGCGTCGGAACACCCCCGGATCGTTGCGCAAATGCGAGAAACGCTTGCACGCTGGCAAGAATCATGTCGCAAGAGCGCCGAAGGGGCCGATTACCGCTGATTCCGGCCTCTTGCAGCCGTCCTTCGATTGCCGGTACCATGGGCGGAATACTCAGGGCGGGACGACTTTCGGCTGTGCACTGCGTTGCCGAAGGGCGTCGTTTCGGCCCGTGACGTTCGACGCTGCTCGGGAAGACGTCGTTTGCCGGCGGCTTCCCGTCGAAATATGCGACAAGGAAGGCTCATGGATCGTAGTCGGCTATTGGAAGGATTGACCGAGGCCCAACGCGAAGCGGTCACGCACGTCGAAGGACCGTTGCTCATCTTGGCGGGCCCCGGAAGCGGAAAAACCCGCGTGGTGACGCATCGGATCGCGAACCTCTTATGTGAAGGAATTCCCGATCGGCGAATTTTGGCGCTGACCTTCACAAACAAGGCGGCTCAAGAAATGAAAGAACGGGTGGCGGCACTCGTTCCCGGAAGCCGCGTGTGGGTTGGAACCTTCCACCGGTTTGCGGCCCAGATGTTGCGTCGCTACGCGCAAGTGGTCGGGTTGGAACCGAACTACACCATCTACGACAAGGATCAAAGCCTGCGGGCGCTGCGCACCGTCTTGGGCCGAACGAAATTGGATCTCGGACAACACACCCCCGACCAGGTCGCAAACGCCATCAGCTGGGCGAAAAGTCGTCTCATCGGTCCCGATGCGTTCGAGCCCCGTCGCGGAAGCGAACTGGGAGACATCGTCAAGACGGTCTACCGCCTTTACCAGCGTCAGTTGCTGCAATCGAACGCCGTCGACTTCGACGATCTGTTGTTCCATCTTGCCACGATTCTCAAGACCGAACCGGAGATCCGCAAAGAACTGGACGAACGCTACCAGTTCGTGATGGTCGACGAATACCAGGATACGAACCTGGTCCAATACGCGATCGCCCGCGCATTGTCGATCGATCATCCGAACCTAGCCGTAACGGGCGACCCCGACCAATCGATTTACGGATGGCGGGGGGCGAACTTGCAAAACATCCTTGATTTCGAGCGCGACTACCCCAAAGTCAAGGTCGTGCGACTCGAGCGGAATTACCGGAGCACGAAACGCATCTTGCGAGTCGCCGACGCCCTGATTCGCCACAACGTGCGGCGCAAACAGAAAGAACTTTACACGCACAACGACGAGGGGGCACCCGTCCGCTTGCGAACGTACGTGGATCAAGATGCCGAAGCACGCGACATAGCGCAGCGCATCGCTTCCGCGGTTCGAGAAAATCGACGTCGTCCGGCCGATTTCGCCATCTTTTACCGGGTGAATGCCCTGTCACGGGCGTTCGAGACGGCACTTCAGCAGCAAGGGATTCCCTACCAGGTCGTCAACGGCGTGGCGTTCTTCCAACGGAAGGAAGTCAAGGACGTTGTCGCCTATCTGCAACTGCTGAACAATCCTCGCGATAACGTCGCGTTCTTGCGCGTGATCAACAATCCGCCGCGAGGAATCGGCGCTACGACGTTACGTCACTTGGACGGATTTGCGTCGGTCCACGGGCTGTCGCTGTTCGAGGCGGCGCGCCGAATCGACGAGGTCAACGGTATTACGAAGCGATCGGCGGCCAACGTCAAGAAATTCGTCGACATGATGGATCGCTTGTCGCTTCACGTAACCGCTCCGATGGAAGAGCTGATGGGGCTTGTCCTCAGCGAGTCGGGGTACAAGGCCCAATTCGAAAATTCCACGAGCGAAGAAGATCTTCAGCGATGCGAGAACATCGAGGAACTTTTGACCGTCGCGCGCCAGTTCGACGAAAATCATCCGCCGGAAGACGGTCTCGACGCATTCCTCGAAGAGGTGAGCCTCGTCAACGACACCGACAACTTTGAAGACACGAACAACCGCGTTACCTTGATGACGTTGCACGCCTCGAAGGGGCTGGAATTTCCGGTCGTTTTTCTGGTTGCCTTGGAGCAAGGCCTTTTGCCCCACGAACGAAGCCGAGACAATCCTGATCAACTCGAAGAAGAGCGACGGCTTTTGTTCGTCGGGATTACGCGAGCGCAAGAGGAATTGTACCTGTCCCGCGCAGCATATCGCGATTTTCGCGGCCAACGCCGGTTGACGGTGCCGAGCGCATTCTTGATGGAGCTTCCACGCGACGAGATCATCGTCGAGCAAGACGACGATGTGCCCATGGTGTTGGGCAGCGATGCGGGCGGAACCAGTTTCGATTCCGACCGGTTTGCCTCGCGTCGTCCCAGCGAAAAAACGCCGCGAACGTCGCGTTCGGCGTTTCGCACCGGGGCCGAACTGGCAGGGAGTGCTCCGGCTGCGTCCGGCCCCGACGCATTCACACAAGGCATGGTCGTGTGTCACCCGAAACACGGCGTGGGACGCATTGTGGCGCTCAGCGGAAACGGCGCCAATCGCAAGGCGACCGTCGAATTCGGCGGGCGAACCGGCCGCGTCAAGTTCATCCTATCTAAGGCGCCGTTGAAACCGTTGAAAAAGAAATAACGGATCGTCGATTACGGCAGAACCACGGGTTACGCTTTTGCCGGAGGAATACCACGATGCACTCGGAATCGGCTCGGCCGGAAGATAACACGCAATCCTCCCCGGTTCGATGGCGACCGTTGTCGAAAGTGGAACGGCGAGTAGCGGGCGTGCTGATCGAAAAAGCGAAAACGACTCCGTCCAACTATCCGCTCACGCTCAACGCCGTCGTTACCGCATGCAATCAGAAGAGCAATCGCGATCCGGTCATGCATCTGGACGAAGAAACGGCGCTGGCCGCGTTGGAGAGTTTGGCCGCCGACGGAGCCGTGGGGATCGTCCAGGGAGCCGGTCGAGTCGAAAAATATCGTCACTATTTTTACGATTGGCTCGGAGTGACGAAAGTCGAGCTTTCCGTGATTGCTGAATTGTTGCTACGCGGCCCTCAAACCCTCGGAGAACTACGAAGTCGCGTTTCTCGGATGGACAAGATCGCCGATTTGGGCGAAATGGAACAACTCGTCGAAGGCTTGATCGGCAAGGGACTGGTGCGCTATTTGCGCTCGACCGGGCGAGCCAAAATTGTCGCAGACTTGTTGTATTCTACCGAAGAACTGGAGCGTCTCGAGGCAAAATACGGGGCCGATTCCGCCGTTTCCAGGTCGGAGGATTCGGGCGTTCGCCCGCCAAGCACGCAGGCGTCCGTTGTCGGGCAACTCCAAGAGAGAATCGAAGCCCAAGCTCGCGAAATCGAATCGCTGAAAGCCGACGTGGCCTACTTGTTCCGCGAGTTGGGGCTCAAGCGACCCGAACACGAGGCGACGGATACGCAGTGATTTCTCCGTCGTCCCTATTTCGCGAAGCGTGTTCGCCGGAGATTCGACACGGCCATGAAAATCCTCGTTCTGAACGCAGGTTCCAGCAGCGTCAAGATCGCCATCTTCGACTGGAATACGCTCGAAGAGCAAGCAGGCGGGCTCGTCGACTTTACCGCCAAAGAAGGCAAGGTCGTGATCGCATGGACGGTATGCGGCGAAGAACGCATTCGACGTGAACTGGAAGTCGCGGGCTATCGTGAAGCCGTCGCCGAATCGTTTGCCATGATGCGTCGGGCCGGGTTATTGAAGGACGACGAACCGGTGCCGGCCGTCGGGCATCGGTTGATCGTCGGGGGAGAACGTTATCGTCGCCCGGTCGTGATCGATGAAGATGTTCGCAAAGAAATTGTGCGTCATACGAACTTGGCGCCGCTTCACATTCCCGCCGGGCTTGCCGCGGTTGATGCAGCCGAAGATGCATTTCCAAACGCCGTTCAGGTCGGTGTGTTCGATACGGCCTTTTACGGCGATCTGCCGCCGACCGAGTATCTTTATCCCTTGCCGTACCGGTGGTACGAAGAATGGGGCATTCGTCGCTGGGGGTACCACGGCACCAGTCACGCGTGGGCGTTGGAACGTGCCGCCAATATGCTCGGACGCGAGCCTTCTTCGTTGCGCATCGTCTCGGTTCATTTGGGGCAAGGGGCCTCGGCGACGGCGATCGAGCACGGCCGGGCCGTCGCCAACACGATGGGCTATACGCCGCTGGAAGGCTTGATGATGGGAACCCGGTGCGGATCGGTCGATCCCGGAATTCTGACACACGTTTTGCTGTATCGCGGCGTCGATCCGGAACAGCTCGAAAAGGTGTTGCACCGAGAGTCCGGCTTGCTGGGCGTTTCCGGCGTGTCGGGCGATTTTCGTGCTGTTGAACAAGCTGCTTCCGAAGGCAACGCCCGCGCAAAACTCGCGCTCGACATGTATGCTTCACGCGTTCGATCGGCCGTTGGTGCGTTGACCGTACAGATGGGCGGGCTCGACGCTTTGGTGTTTACCGGCCGCA
>CAYVVR010000370.1:0-4630 GCA_964454655.1 uncultured Planctomycetaceae bacterium
TAACAAGGTAGCCGTAGGGGAACCTGCGGCTGGATCACCTCCTTTCTAAGGATGACTAGACTTCGGCGGCCAAAAGCCGTCGTCGTAAAAGTCATGGAGCCGACTTCGGTCGGAGGAGGCTCGCGGTTGTCACTGCCATGTGTATATAAAAAGCCGACGGCTCGGTTAACGGGTCGTCGGCTTATTTTTTGCCCTAAGGCATCGGCTGCGTGCTAAATTTGCTTTTGGGAAGGATGAAAACAACGCGCATGCGGCGGAGACCGGTGGGATGAACGTCTTTCAACGCGTTTTTTCGAATTGGCCGGGCGGTTTGCCGCATCGGGGCGTCGTGGTCACCACGCTGAACGAGCAAATCCCTTTCAGCGATTTCCGAGCAGGCGACGACGCCGTGTATCTGGTTCGAACGACTCCCGACGCTATCGGGGGCCGCTCGGTGATTCTGCCGTGGGAGTCGATCGCGGCGCTCAAATTCGTCGATGAGGTGCGGTCGAAGGTCTGCGCCGAGTTGGGGTTCGAGAAGGAGAAGTGATCGGCGTCGTACCCCAAGCTGTGGGTTGCGGGTCGTAACACGGGTAGCGACTGGGCTGCGGCGCGAGGGGAAACTGCTGGATCGTCCGGGGCGATTTCGGCCGCACTGGTCAATGGGTATGGTATGTTGTCGTAGGCCGATCGTGTGGGGCCGGCGGATCACGCTTGGCAAAAATCCCGATTCGGCTTAGATTTAGGATGTTAAGGATGGTTATCAATCATCCCCGGTGGTGGGGGTGATGGTGTATGCGATCATGGCGCGGGACATCGTGGCGGCGTAGCTTTTCGACGCGGCGATGATTCCGGTAAACAAAGGTTCTTCGAAGCAAAAAGGACAAGGGAGCAATCATGGCCGACGAAATGGAAAAAAAGGATCAGGAGCAGGGCCAAGAGAATCAGTCGCAAGAGGCTCAGGCGGCACCGCAACCGCAGGCGCAACAGCGCCCGGTTCAAGGCGTGCGCGTGACGATCGACGATTCCGGTGCCGAGTCGAGTTATGCGAACTTCTGCCGCGTGACCGGCACGCCTGAAGAGTTGATCATCGACTTCGGTTTGAATCCGCAACCGGTCGGCGTGCCCACGCAGCCGATCAAGATCAGCCAGCGAATCATCACCAACTACTACACGGCGAAGCGAATGCTTCAGGCGCTCACGCTTACGATTCAGCGGCACGAAGCGACGTTCGGCGTGTTGGAGACCGACGTTCAAAAACGCGTCCGCCCGGGGTTGGTCGCGCGAGCGCAAGCCCAAGCGCAACAGGCGCAACAGCCGGCCGAAAACGGCTGATCACGCCGATTGCCGACTGAAATCGATCAAAACGCCGGCCGCCGGAGTTCTTTCGGCGGCTGGTCTCGTTCTTGAGGCCGAGAAACCGCTCTTTTCCTGGGATCTATCTGGAAGGAATCGAAGGCGACCGAGCGGCGGCGTGTGAGAATTCGGCGTGGAAAGGTTGTGTCGCCGGTTCCTTTTCCTATATTGGGTATTCTGCGACCTTTTGCAGCGGGGATGGCCGGTAAGGCCGCAAAACGGTGGCAGAAGGGTTCGGTTTTCTACACGACCGGCAAACGGCCCGGTTCGGCCGACCACGAAGCGCGGGTTCTTTTCATAAAGGTGAGCAGGAACGATGAGCGTCGGCGAATGGGTAAGCACCCGGGTGTTCACCTTGGTGCATCGGCATAACCTGGTTTACAACACGTGTTGGGAAGATCCGCGGTTGGACCGCGAAGCGCTGGAACTCGGGCCCGACGATACCGTTTTGGTGATCACTTCGGCCGGGTGCAATTCGCTCGACTATGCGCTCACCGGCGTGTCGCACGTGTACGCCGTCGATATGAATCCGCGGCAAAACGCCCTGTTGCAGCTCAAGCAAGCCGGGATTCGCCGGCTCGATTTCGAAACGTTCTTCCAGATTTTCGGGACCGGGCACCACGACGATATCGTATCGATTTATCGCGACGCCCTGCGCGACGAACTCGACGACTTCGCGAAGCAGTACTGGGACAAGAAAATTCGGCGCTACTTCGGCGGCAAGCGGTCGTTTTATTTCCACGGAACGTCGGGGCTGTTCGCCCGCATGATCAACCTCTATTTGCGGCGGATGGCTCGGCTGAATCGGTGGGTCGATGCGGTCCTTGAGGCGAAAGATTTCGAAGAACAGCGCCGCATCTACGACGAACACTTGCGCGAGCAGATTTGGACGCCGCTTTTGCGGTTCATCATGCGGCGCGATGCTACGTTGTCGCTGGTGGGAGTGCCCCGAGCGCAGCGCCATCAGATCGAAACCCAGTACGAAGGTGGAATCGTCCAATTCGTGAAAGACTGCCTCGATGCGGTCTTCGGCGAGATTCCATTGATGGACAACTATTTTTGGCGGGTGTACATGACCGGCCGATATACCCGCGAATGTTGTCCCGAGTACCTCAAGCCCGAGAACTTCGAGAAGCTCAAGGCGGGGCTTGTCGATCGTATCTCGACGCACACGAACACGGTCGAAGGATTCTTGAACGAACACGACGTTCCAATTTCGCGGTTCGTCCTCTTGGATCACATGGATTGGATGTCGGGGCGGTATTTCGATTGGCTGGAAGCCGAGTGGCAGGCGATCTTCCGCCGTGCGGCGCCGGGAGCGAGGGCGATCTGGCGAAGCGGCGGATTGCGAACCGACTTCGTCGATCGCGTGCGGGTCGAGATCAACGGTCGCGAAACCACCTTGGGCGACCAGTTGACGTATTACCGCGAAAAAGCCGCCGAGTTGCACAAGCGGTGCCGCGTGCACACCTACGGCAGCTTCTACATTGCCGATTTGAACGTGTGATCGCGTGCGACGGCTTCAACGGGCATGGTTTCCACCACGGAGTTTGTCGAAGCGCCTGGTTCTCGGCCGATATGGGGCGACACAGAAAGTAATTCGCGATGGGCGTGTTTTCCGATCTGAAAATCCTCTATCACATGGTGATGCGTCCCGGTCGCGGCAAAGACCATGCCGAGCGACTGGAGAGTTTCTACGCAGGCCAGGCCGAACATTACGACGAGTTTCGCAAACGCCTGCTGCAAGGACGCGAGGACCTGTGGAAGGCCATTGGTGTGCCCGCCGACGGCGTGTGGGTCGATGTCGGAGCGGGCACCGGCTCGAACGCCGAGTATTTCGGAGATCGCATCGGCGAGCTGCGCAAGCTGATCCTCGTCGACTTGTCGCGATCGCTGTTGAAGGTCGCCGACCGGCGGATCGAAAAGCACGGCTGGAAGAACGTCGTCACGCAAGAGGCCGATGCCACCGTCTATCGGCCCGATGAGCCGGTCGACGTCGTCACGTTCTCTTATTCATTGACGATGATTCCCGACTGGTTCGCGGCAATCGACAACGCCGTGGCGATGCTCAAGCCGGGCGGCAAGGTCGGCGTCGTCGATTTCTACGTGTCGCGAAAGCATCCCGAAGAGGGCATGCGGCGGCATCGCGGCTTGACGCGGCTATTCTGGACCGGTTGGTTCAACTACGACAATGTCTTTCCGTCGCCCGACCACATTCCCTACTTGAAGCGGCGTCTGAAGTGCGTGCATCTGGAAGAGCGAAAAGCGAAGGTGCCCTATTTGCCGCTGGTTCGCGCACCGTATTACATTTTCATCGGCGAAAAGGTCGCTTGACGGGCGGCGCGTATTCGGAATAGCGATACGACGCACGGCGTGCGCGCGAAAAGGTGTCCGATCGACCGTCTCAGGATTTCCGGTCGACCGGACGTGCTCACGTTCTTGGCGGGAGGTAACAAAGGATGGAGGGGCGGGGACGGACCGACCCGATAGGGCCGTCCGCCGCCGTTGCGTTCTCGCGGAACGCCCGACCGGCGACGAGTCCATCAGACCGATCGCGCAGCAAACGGTCGGACCCAGTCGACCGCTTGCCGACTCGAGGGTGACACACCTTTCCCCGACGCTTTTGCGGCAATGCTTGCCGAGCAGATTCAGCCCGTCGGGCCCGGGGTCAGGTACGTTGTGTTGGCCGGCGGAACCGTTGTGGTCGTACCGCAGGTATCGCAGCCCGGTTCGACGATCGTGCCGACGACCGGGGCGCAGGGGTCGGCGCACGGATCGACGACTTGCGCCCGCGGGCGGAACAACGCACCGCGTCGGAACCAACTGCAATTCTGGCAACCCACCGTGACTCCCAGGGTGGCGACGACCGCCAACAACACGATGGCCTTTCTCATGGTTCGTTTCTCCTCACACATGGTGGCTTGGGTGCGCCACGAATGTCGGCGCTCGGATCGTCGGCCGACAGGGCGACGTACCGCCGCGCACCGACAAACCGCTCATCCGAAACAGCCCAGGTATTGACCAAGCAACACTACACCACCGTTGGTGATGTGCAAACGCAACAGTCGATTTGGGGCAACATTTTTCAGCCGTTTTCGCTGGATTCGGACGTATTGTGAGCTACATTTGGGTTGGATTGCCTTGGTAAACCTTGCGTGCATCGTCCGCTATTCGGGCAATCGCCGCGGCGAATTCGGGGGGAGTTGCTCGTTACGACCCGCACAACCGGGGCATCGACCGCCCAATCGGAAGGAATATGCCGATGAAGACGATTGCTGTCGGCCTGCGAATGATC
>CAYVVR010000371.1:0-4622 GCA_964454655.1 uncultured Planctomycetaceae bacterium
CCAATAGCACCGCAAATAGACGGGCTTACCGATTGCGCCGTCGTGCAAGCGGGTAATCGTCTCTTGATACAGCCCGTGGTGATGTCGCTGGAGGCCGACGCCCACCTTCAGGCGTTTGCGCTTGGCTGTTTCGTTCGCCTTGAGCAAGCGACGAACTCCCGGTGCATCGACCGCGACCGGCTTCTCCATGAACACGTGCTTTCCCTTTTCGACGGCATACTCGTAGTGCTCGGGACGAAAATGCGGAAAGGTCGTCAGCAGAACGACGTCCACCTCGCTGTCGATCGCGTGCCGATACGCATCGAAGCCGACGAAACGGCGTTCCGGCGGCACGTCGATGCGGTTCGTCAACGGGTCGGTCGGATCGCGATCGTAGTTCTTCTCCAAACCCTTCTGCAAAGCGTTGAGGCAGTTTTCGATTCGCTCGGGAAACAGATCGGCCATCGCCCACAAGACGACCGGACCTTCGGTCTTCAGGGCTTGTGCCACGGCCCCCGTACCGCGGTTGCCGCAACCGACCAACGCAATCTTGAGCCGATCGCTTCCGGCGGCATGCACGGCGGGAATACAAGTCGAAGCCAACGTGCCCGCAGCAACGAAACCGGCGGAGCGAGCCAGAAACCGACGGCGACTGTGCTTTCTATTTTCGTTCACGACAGGGCTCCTCGTCTTTCAGGTTCGAGTCGTTCGCGAAACGCGCGAAACGGAGTTCGGGCAAAACACATTCACGGTAGTCGCCGCACTGCGTGCAATCAAAGAGTTTCGGCACAAAACCGAGTTCCCTGTGCCGTCAAGAAACGAATCAAGGGCGGAAAGCACCGGTCGCGCGAGACGCCGCTTGCCGCGTTGTGCCGCTTTCGCGTCGAAGGCCGTTCCGTCGGCCGCGAGAACGGTGTCACGCGATGCCTAGCAAGTCGAAGTCTCGTCGGCCACCAAGGTCGTACCGGTGCGTTCCACCCCGATTTACGAAACCGCCGAAGCGGCTTATTTACCGAACATTTCGGTGCGAACCGTGTCGAGATCGACCCCCAAGACGGCTTTGGCGATCTCTTTCAGTTCGGCGTAGTCGCCTTGAATGTGCAGCGTGCGATGATGATGCGAAAGCGATTCGCCGGTCTTCAACTCTTTCGCCGGCGAAAGCGATTCGATTTCGTAGAACGGCCCCAGCCCGGGTTTGTCGGGACCGGCCGGCCCGTCGTTGTAGCTGTTGGCGACGTCGCCTTGATACGGTTTTTCCTGCGGCAATTCCCACAGGTTGTTCATGTACAAGGCTTGCGTCGGATCGTCGGGCATCGTGAACGAAACGATCGTCAACACGTTGTTCTTGAAATCCATCGAGCCGAGCACGTTCTTCGCCCGTTTTTGCGAGGTGCCGATCTTCGATCGGTAGTTGCCGTCGCCGAGGAAGAGAATCGCCTCGGGCAAGATCTTCAGCCGCTCCGGCGGAATCTCGCCGAAGTAGTCGGATTGAACGACCGGCCCAAGCTCGGCTTCGTCGCCTTGTTTGTAGGGCACGATCACGACCGTTTGCGGTCCCGCGTTCATCATGCCCAGAATCCAAATCGACACGAGCCCGGCTTCCTTCGACATCGGCTCGCCGCGATTGACGATGCGGTTGATCGTTTCGTAGGCGACCGTCTTCACGTCGTCGTCGGCCAACTTCGCGGCCACGTCGGAACCGAACAGCGATTCCAAGTCCGAAGCGGTCAGCAAGCGAATATCTCGCGTCACGTCGAGACGAATCTTCGTCCCCGACGCGTTGACCACTTCCATTTCGCGCACCATGCGGTAGAAGGGATCGGAGTCTTTGGAGACGATTTCCCAGGCTCCTTCGTTCAGCGCCGGCGGCGTGTACCAGTTGTCGAGGTTTTGCTCGGCACCTTTCTTGAACCACAGGCTGAACTGACCGCCTTCGGGCGAAAGCCAGAACCGATCTTCACCGCCGTAGTTGTTGAATCGTTCGTCGGGCTTCCCGGCATCGATGAACGCCTTGTTGATGAAGCCGTAACTCAGGCCGTCCAAACCGTCGCAAGACGAAGTCATCACCCGGCCCTGCCACTCGGGCGCGATGAGAACGCGCGCTCCCTTGTCGTTGGTCAGTTCGACCACTTGCGTGTGCTGCACCAGGTATTGCCGAGCTTCACCGTAGCTCATTGGTTTTCCTTCCGTTTCGATTGCCGATGCCGATGTCGCGAGCGCGATTCCCCCGGCTAAGACCACGCTCAAGCCCAACATCTCCCATGTTCCGAACCATCGATCGTTTTTCATTGGACGATCACCTCATTGAACAAGTAGAATCCCCCACGATGCACGCGGCCGCTTTCGTCGCTAAACGAAAACCGCCCTCTTCACAATCGAGTGCGTCGCCTGAACGCCGCTTGACCTCCCCTCGGCAACACCCGCGTTGCCGTCGAGCTTCGACGCCCAAGGTCGGCCTGTTTGCGTTCGACGACCGGCCGAGACCGTACGCCGATTTACCGTCGGCTCGCTCCATTTGTAACGCACGGGGGAAGAATCCTCAATCACCCGACATCGGAATTCGCCGCGCCCGGCGCAGCACCCGATTTTGCCGTACCCGACGACGCCTCGAGCGAGTCACGAGGCACCATCGAAATCGCTTCCCACGGGCAAACCAGAAGCGGGAACTCGCCGCGTTTGCGCGGCAGGCGAATGCACCAGCGGCATGCGATGCAGCGGTCGGTGTCGATCTCGCACCAACTCATCAAGCCCGATCGATCGCCGGGTGGATAGCACTTCACGATGCAATCGACCGGGCACACCGCGACGCACGCCTCGCAGCCGGTGCAGGCGTCGCGATCGATGATCGCCGTCCAACGAGGAACTTTCTTGGGCGATGCGCGCGACGAGTCCGCCATGAGAAGCCGAGTTCCGAATAAAGATGTGCGGTACGAGCCGATCGCCGAACGCGCAAAACACGCGGTCGGCACACCGATCATTCTACCCGCATTCCACCGGCGTCCGAAAGAATCCGCGGAACTCGAAACACCTCCGCTTGCAGCGGGCGACCAGAGAACGCCCGCCCCCGGGACGATTCAATAACCGTAATCCTGCTGGAAGACGGCCGTCATACTGTCGTAATCGACCGAGGTTTCGATGGCCTCTTTGCGGAAGCGGCGTTGCGCTTCGGCCTTCAGTTGTTCGCAGTCGATCTCGCCTTGCAATTCGACGGCGAACATGTCGGCCGCATCGGCGATATCTTCCTTGCACTCGACCGCCAACGTGATGAAATCGTCGACCCCGATGTTGAAGAATCGGTGCAGGTACTTGCGGGCCAGCGGCAACAAGGGGGTGTCGGGGGTCCACAGAACGTCGGCCAGCAACGTGCCGCCGAAGACCGCCCGATGAATGAGGTTGTCGTCGGTGGGCAATACGTGGTGATTTTCGGCCACCGTGGGCAAAGGTTGCGGAAGCCCCCAACGGCGCAACAATGCCGCACCGAGCACGCCGTGATGGAACCCGTAGGTCTCGAGCTCAGCCGAACTCAACTTCGTGCCGTGCGGCTTTTCGAGATACATCGGCACGTAGTTGTCGGTATCGACTTGCGACAGGGCAAGCACGCCGATATCGGCGAGCAACCCGGCCGAGTACACTTCGTCGACGGGAATCTGATAGCGATCCTGGCACAAGTGGCTGCCGGCGACCGCCGTCGTCAGCGCGCGGCGCCAGAAGTCTTGATATACCTGCACGGGGGTTCCGCGGGTGAGGCGATCGACCAGCCCGAAGCTCAAAACGGCCAAGCGCAGCGAGCGAGCCCCCATCAGCATCAACGCCTGGCGCAGGCTGGAAATTTTTTGCGGAAGCCCGTAACAAGCCGAATTCACCAATCGCAAGATCGACGCCGCCAACGCCGGATCGGCCTCCAAGTGCCGCTCGATCTCGTGGACGTCGAATTCGGGATCCTTCAGCAGATTGAGGATGGTCCATGCCACCGCGGGCGACGAGTGCAACTCGTCGATCGAATCGATGAACCGGTCGACGCACTTGCGCGCCTCGTGATCCACACGACGTTCCTTCCGCGTCATACCGTCGGCCCCATTCCTGACGTTGCTGTCGGAGTAAGCAGGCACGTAGGCGCCCCCCTGTCGATTGTTCCCGCGTCGTCGGAATCGTCGGTGCTGAACTCGTAGATGCGAAATCGGCCTTGCCCCCAAGGCGGCACGAAAGACGACGCGATCCTCCTTCCCCGAAGAGGTCGCGACTGCGCCTTGTACCGAATAAACCGATTCGTACGGCTCGTGAGGACACCCATCGGACACAATCCGAACCCTCAGGTATCCATCGGAAGCCTAGCTTATTTCGTCGCTTCGAGGCGACTTCGCCTCCGGATTCCCGGTGCGAGAAGGCCCGGGAGACCGAAACCGTATCGGCGCATTCGACACGGCGAAAACGACCGGCCTTCGACCGGGGTGATTTCCGTCTCGATACCCCAAGAACGCGGGTTCATTTCCCGGCAAAAAAGCTTGCCGTCGGTAAAGTCACCCTCGCCCGAGCAGCCGCACCCGACACCTTTGGAATCCCGAGGTTTTGCCTTTGTACACGATGCTTCGCTTGGAGAGACGCCGGGCGACCGGTCGAAACGAATAAACGGCTCATATCCCCCC
>CAYVVR010000372.1:0-4601 GCA_964454655.1 uncultured Planctomycetaceae bacterium
GCCCACACCTGAAAACCGCAACCGTCGCCAGCGACCGGCAACCGTACCACGCCGGTTGCAACCTCTAGGTGCGGATCACCTTCTGCGGGCACGTCCATTTCGGCGCGACAATAGCTGTACGTTCCCGTCCCGTTCGGCGGATGCAACTTGAACCCCGACCTCGCCGCACCGCCGCAGGTGAACGTTCCCGGCTCGAAACATACGGGACTATCGGCACTGCGTGAAAACGGCCCCGTATGTTCGACCAGCGTGACGCCCTCTTGCTCGACGGGCAAGAAGTGGTTGAAGCTCACGATGCTCGATTTCGTCAATCCGGCGCGGCGTTGATAGTGCAATGAAGCGGCCAGGTAGGCGGCTCCGAACTCGTTGTCTTGCTCGGCCGTCCGGGCCCACTGGTTCCACTCGTCGAGCACGTATTCCATCGCCGAGGCTTTTTCAGGATAGTATTTCTCGACCGCGGCTCGAATCGCGCGGGTCACCGCTTCATAATCCCTCGGATGCGCCCGGCGGTACGCATGGAAACACAGGAAATCCAGCGGCAACCGGTGTTCGCGGCAGTACTGCAAGAATCCGACCAGCATCGACGAAGGATTTCCCGCGGCGTCGGTCGAGCGGGCCAACGCTGGTCCGCCGACGCGGGCCTGGGGTGCGATCTGTTTCACGATTCGCGACGTTCGCTCGTACAACCGGTAGATCGTTTCCGGATCGGCCTGCCCTCGCCCGACCGGCAAATCGCCCTCGTTGAGGGCGGTCACCCAATAACGGACGGGCACCTTTCGCTCGACCACCAAGTGCCGCACGATTCGCGTCATCAATTCGTCCCACAATTCCAAGTCGGCCGGCGGGGCGTAGGCGCGTTCCGTCTTGGGAATCGACGGATCGACGAGGGCCGACGGCGTGTGATACGCCAGTCGCATATACGGTTCGGCGCCTGCCGACAAAAACACGTCGAGCAGGCGGTCGAAGTCGGAAAAATCGGTCACAAGTCGCCCGGCTTCGTCGCGTTCGACGCGCGTTCCCCACAGCCACCCTTCGGAAAACGCGACCAAACGCACCATGCGGAACCCCGCTTGCCGGAAAAGCCTGTATTCCGGGCTTCCCACGTCGAACGGAAGCGGACGTTGACGACTGTTCCAGATCGTCGTGCAGTCGTGAACACGTCGCAACGGCCGCCGAACCCCGTAATCGATGCGTGCGACCACCGGTTCTTTCGGGCCGTCGGCGTACGGCAAGCTCGGAGGCTCGGGCGCTATGCGCAGCGAGCCGATCCACGCCTGAGCCGGTTGCCCGTTCGGTCCGCGTCGTCCGACGAAGATCGTCTTCGGCGCACCGGAAAACAACACTGCGTTACTTGCGTAGATGCGTCGCCCGTCCACTTCCAACATCAACCACAGTGCCCCGCGGTAATCGGGACGCCATCCGGCGACGATCGTGTGTCGGTCGCCCGCCCGCCATTGCGAAACGTCCATATCGCACGCCGTGTACGCTTCGGATCGACCGCGGTAGGTGAAGCGCAGAAGACCATTCTCCGTTTTGAAGACGGTCACATGACACGGACTATCGGCTATGTGGATGAACGTATGGGCCTTACCGTCGTCGCCGTTCCAGTCGGGCACGATCGAGAATGAAATCGTCCCTTGCGCCGGATTGAAAAGTCCATCGGCCGGCAACGCGACGTAGCCGTTTTCACCCAAGTGCGCTTCCTCGGCAACTCCGGGCTTTCGAAAACGCAACGTCCCTTCGACACGCCCGCCGATCTCGCTAATCGCCGACTCGCTCCATTCGATTTGAAGTTTGCCGGCAAGCGTCGGAGCTTGGCGTTCGGCATGCGCGGTACTTCCGCCGGCTATCGTCACCCAGCAAACGACCGCAACACCGACCAGACATCCGGCAGACCGCAGTTTTCGGCTGCAAGGCATCCCATGTTCCTCTTGTTCGTATCGTGGTCTCAGCAGCAAATTCCGCGGAACACAAGTATAATTGCGCCGTCCCGCCGCGGCGCATGCGGACGACAATCCTCGACTTTGAACGTCAAAACGGAGGCATACGAACGTCGGCGTGCGACCGGAAGAGAAAACCGTCGCGGTGTTTGGCCGGGGAGGTATCTCAGTGCGAAGACTTTTCCGGCTGATCTTCGGCGCGGGCGATGACCAGCTCGCCGCGGTGGATTCCCTTGAGACCTTTCAACTGCGCCGCCACCTCGCGCACCCGCGCCGCCGGACCGCGCAACGCGATCACCTCCATACACAAATTGTGCGTGAGGTGCGTATGCATCGTAGAAACGATCAGATCGCCGGCGTCATGCTGGAGCTCGAGAAGCTGATCCCGCAGCTTGGCTCGGTGATGGTCGAAGACCAGCGTCAACGTTCCGGCGACATCGCCGGCATCGTCCATCCAAGCACGACGCGTCAGGGTTTCGCGGATGAGCTGTCGTACGGCCTCGCTGCGGGTGGCAAACCGCTCGTCGCGGCAGAAGCGATCGAACTCGGCGAGCAGGTCTTCTTCCAGCGAAATGGAAAGCCGTACGATTCGCGACACGCATCATCCTCCCGCTCGGAACAACGCCGCACAGCTAGCCGGCATTCCGCGGCCTACCCCTCGGAACCCAATTCCGCCATCAACTCTTCAGGAATATTGAAGTTCGACGAAACATTCTGCACGTCGTCGTGATCGTCGAGGCGTTCGAGCAATTTGAGCACCTTGCGTGCGGTGTCGGTATCGAGATCGACGTAGTCGTTGGGAATGAGCGATACCGATTTCGACTCGCATTCGATCCCGGCTTTTTCCAACGCCTCGCTGACGTCGGAAAATTGCCCCGGTTCGCAGGTGACTTCGAAGCGCCCGTCGTCGGGTTGAATGTCTTCACCGCCGGCTTCCAAGACCACTTCCATCAGCTTCTCTTCGTCGACCTTGTCGGCCGAGATGACGAAGATGCCCTTTTTCTTGAACATCCAGGCGACGCTGCCGGCGGCTCCCATTTTTCCGCCGCCGACTTCGAAGATTTTGCGCAGTTCCGAGGTGGTTCGATTGCGGTTGTCGGTCAGCGCCTCACACAGAATCGCCACGCCGCCGGGGCCGTACCCTTCGTAGATCACCTCTTCGACTTGCTGGCCTTCCAGCTCGCCGGTGCCCCGCTTGATCGCCCGCTCGATGTTGTCTTTGGGCATTTGCGCGGCCTTGGCGTCCTCGATCGCCACGCGCAAGCGAGGATTCATTTTGGGGTCGCCGCCGCCCATTCTTGCTGCGACGATGATGGCCTTGGAAATCTTGCTCCAGATCTTGCCCCGCTTGGCATCATTGGCCGCTTTCTTGTGCTTGATACCGGCCCAATGGGAATGACCAGCCATGGATCTCGCTCACTTCGTTAAGTCTCGCAACACCCGCAAACGCCGCGGACGGTTTCGCTCCCCGTTTCGGAAACACCCCGTCGCTTACCGGCGGCCGTCGCCTTTCGGCAACGCATCTCGGCAATTATCGATCTTATTTTGGATCGACAACCGCTTAGAATTGTCGTCTTCGTGTTTGTATGCTTCCACGGCCCGCTTCCACGCCCGAACGGCGTCGTCAAGGCGTCCGGCGGCCGCGTAGGCATCTCCCAAATGTTCTAATATAGCAGGGTCCTCTTCGATTGCCACCGCCTGTTCCAATTGCGCGACGGCTGCGTCAGCCTCACCACGACGGCAAAGCAAGCACCCCAAACTATCGCGGTAAGCCGCTTGCTCGGGCGCCAAGAGAACGGCGCGGCGCAGCAGTATTTCGGCCGTTGCCGAATGCCGCCCCGTTTCGGTCCACAAATATCCCAAGTCGTTCAAGGCACGATGACACGCCGGGAATTCACCCACCAGATCGACCAGGACCGTTTCGGCCTCGCGCCGCTTGCCCGCCGACAGCAGCACTCCGGCCAGCGCTAAGCCGATCTCGCGGCGTGTGTCGCGGTTGGTTGCCGCTTGCGTGCTCGCTTCCCACGCTCGCCTCCACAACGGCAACGCCCTCTCGGCATCACCTTCGTCTTCGGCAAGTCGCGCCTCGATCACCATGAGCGACAAGTCGATCGGCAACCGATACCGTTCATCGAGCGTCGGAAGTTCTCTTCGCAATCGTTCGATCGCCGCTTCGGCTTGGGCGTACTCTCCCGCTTCGATACGGCTGCGTGCGGCATTCAGCTCCAACGAAAGACGTGTCGTCTTTAGCGTGGCGTCGCAAAGGCGAGCCGCCAAGGCGTAGCATGTTGCCGCGTCGGCCCATCTTCCCTGCAACTCCAACGATTGCCCGACGGTCGCGAAAATCGCCGGATCACGGCATTCGCGCTGTATGCAGTCCAACGCCGTGTCGAAGCGATCGTCCGAGCCGCCCCCGTTCAACAACCAAACCAATGCCGCTGCCGGGTCGGTTTCGGTTCGATCGCTCTGTTCGCGCAGAATCGTTTTCCAGGCATCTCGGAACCAAACGGCCGGTCGTCGTGTCGCCGGATCGATACCAAGCGTCATCGACGGCCACCCATCGTGCAACAGGCGTGTTGCGGTCGCTGCGTCGCCACTGCGCAAGGCGGCTTCTAAACGCAAGAAGAACGTCGAACGATCGCCCGAGTTTTGGTGTGCTCG
>CAYVVR010000373.1:0-4541 GCA_964454655.1 uncultured Planctomycetaceae bacterium
GAGGGCGGTTTTTCCAAAGCGCGCAATATCCCTATGTTTCCGTACAAGCATAGGATAGGACACATCTCGCTGTCGGGGACAAATCCAAACGCGTTGCAAAATGCGGAAAGATGAGAGGGCTAGGTAAGAAGCCGAGAAAACAAAAAACGCAAACGGGCTGCGGCCATGCCGAGGTCCGTTTGCGTGCGAGGATTCTCGATTCGCGTTTTCAATCACGCCGAAGGTCGGCGGTAATGCTGGTAAGCCAGCAAGACTTCGTAAAGGTCGAGCGAAACGGTGATTTCTTCCTTTGCGAAATCGTCGAGCCAAGTTCGATTCGCCCGCACGGCATCGAGTAACAGGGGCAGAATCTCTTGCAGCGTGACCTTGACCGAGGGAGAGGGTTCGGCGACGACCGAACCGGCTTCCGTTTCGTCTTGGGGACCGTAGTAGACGCGCAGTCGTGCAGCCATAGCGTCCTCGCTTCCCTGCCGAGTGATTCTTGGCTATTACGGCGACTCGGCGTCGATCCCTGACACCGAATTCGTCGCCGCGTCCTTCGATTGCTTCCCATCGTCCCTTATCGGCAGGTGCCCTGTTGTGAGTTTGATCAATTTCACGGAAAATGCAGGTTTTCCGGAGAATCGGCTCTATACTGATTCTGTCGGGTGCGGTACAAACGGAGGGCCTACCTCACGGCGGAGGATTCCTCTTGCGGAAAACCGCCGAGCGAGTACAAACTCTCCGTTTTCGTAAGATCGTTTCGTGTACCACGGGATCGAAGACAGGAGGTGAACGCGGCTCGTTCGACGCTGATCGAGGTGCGGGCCGGTCGCTTTCGCGATCGTCCGCGACGGCACACAAACAGTGCGTCCCTTTGGCAGGCGTGGACGATTCCCGATGACAGCGGGCGTTCACGGTAGCTGGGGTGGTGATAACGAGAGCGCGTTTTGGCCGGTCGGCCGTGCGATGACGCCATGAACAATACCGAAGCCACGATTACGATGCGGCAGTTGGTTCGCGGACTGGGGATTTCCTCGAAACAGGCCCAGGCCGTCGTCGAACTTCTCGATGCGGGGAACACCGTTCCTTTCATCACGAGGTATCGGAAGGACCAAACCGGCGGACTCGACGAGGAACAGATCCGCCGCATCCAGAAACGCTTGATCAAGCTGCGGCAACTCGCTGAGCGAAAAAAGACGATCCTGCGATCCATCGAATCGCAAGGCAAACTCACCGATAGTTTGGCCAAGCGGATCCGCGCCGCAGGGTCGCTCAAGCGGCTGGAAGACCTCTATCTGCCGTACAAGCCCCGCAAGCAAACACTCGCCGCACAGGCACGCAACCGCGGACTGGATCATTTGGCACGCGAAATTCTCGAAGCCGATCCCATCGCCGCCGACTTGGATGCCCGCGCCGCCGATTACGTCAATCCCGACAAAGGCGTGAACACGGCGGCCGAGGCCCTGTTGGGGGCGGGGCATATCATCGCCGAACAGTTTTCGGAGCGGATCGAGCTGCGGGAGAAGCTGCGGGAAATCTTGGAACGCACCGGCGTCGTGCACAGTACGCGCATCGGCGGCGACGACACCGCTTCGTCGGCCGATAGTGCGAAAGCGACGACGAAGCCCGCAGAGACGAAGCCTGCTGAAACGAAGCCCGCTGATTCGGCTTCGACCGATGTCGCGTCGCCGGAAAGTACGCCCCAAGAAACGCCCCCCGCCGAGGTGGCGCCTACCGCGGAACCGGTAGCGGATGGGAACGCCGAAACGGTCGAGAACGAACCCCCGGCGGGCGGCGATCAGAACGCCGAAGCGATCGAACCTTCGCAAGACGACAAGCCGCATCCGCCGGAAGCCGAAAACACCGCAACGACAGAGACGCGGCAAGAGACGCTCGGCGAGGGAGAAGCTCCCGCCGCCGTCGACCCAACGAAAGAAGACGACGAAGGCGACGCCCCGGAAGGCGATCACACGGTTTCGGCCGAGATGGCGGCCGACGAATCGGCCGAAACACCGGCCGAGGAAAACTTCGAACCGCTGGTTCCGAAAGAACCCGCCGGCGCACCAGACGAAAATCCATCGCAACAGCCCGCCGAAAAAGAAGAACAAGCCGAGGCGGACTCGGCCTCGTCGCAGTCGCCCGGCGAGCCGGAAGTAGCCGACACGCAATCCCAAACGGCGGAATCGACGGAATCCGCTTCGGACGCGGGTCAACCGACGTCGAAGCCGGCGACTTCCGAAAAGCAAGCCGCACCGAAACAGAAGAAGTTGTCGAAGGCCGAAGCACGCAAGCGTGCCAAGGAACGCAAGAAGAAGAAAAAAGAAGAACGCAAGATCAAGGCGTTTTCCGACTACTTCGATTACCGCGAAGCCATTCGCAAGATTCCGCCGCATCGCGTACTGGCGATCAATCGCGGTGAACGTTCGAAGGTGTTGCGGGTGCGGATCGAAGCCGACACCGAGGCGATGATCGCCGTCGCCGAAGAAGAATGCGTGCCGGAAGGTCATCCGCACGCCGATTTTCTGAAAGGTTGTGCGCGGGATGCGCTCACTCGGCTGATCTATCCCAGCCTGGAACGTGAAGCCCGTCGCGATTTGACCGATCGGGCCGAGGCACACGCCGTCGATGTGTTCGCCAAGAACCTCCGGAAGCTGCTTCTCCAGCCGCCGGTGCGCGATCGCCGTGTGCTGGCGATCGATCCGGGGTATCGAAGCGGATGCAAATTGGCGGCCCTGGACCAATTCGGCAACGTGCTCGACGTCGGTGTGATCTCGCTGATCGGCAAAGCAGACAAGCGAGAGCAAGCCAAAGAAAAAATCATCGCCTTGGTCGATCGCTATAACCTGTCCATCATCGCCATCGGCAACGGGACGGGGTGTCGCGAAACCGAGTTATTCGTGGCCGAGTTGCTCGAAAACGAGCTGGCCGGTCGCGGACTTGCCTACGCGATCGTCAACGAGGCGGGGGCCAGCGTGTATTCGACCAGCCCTTTGGGCCGGGAAGAATTGCCCGAGTTCGACGCGTCGGTTCGTGGGGCCGTTTCGATCGGACGCCGGTTGCTCGATCCGCTGAGCGAACTGGTGAAGATCGATCCCGGCAATATCGGCGTGGGATTGTACCAGCACGACGTGAAGGCCAAGCACTTGCGCGAGTCGCTCGATGCCGTCGTCGAGTCGTGCGTGAACTACGTCGGCGTCGACGTCAACACGGCCAGTCCCGCACTGTTGCGGTACGTCTCGGGATTGAACCAGTTGACCGCCCGGCGCGTGTACGAATATCGGCGGGCGAACGGGCCGTTTCGCAATCGCGAACAACTGCGGAACGTTCCGGGCATCGGCGAGACGACCTTCGTTCAGGCCGCGGGCTTTTTGAAGATCAACGGCGACAATCCGCTCGATGCGACCTGGATTCATCCCGAAAGCTATCCCCTGGCCCAACGGTTGATGGAAAAGCTCGGAATCACCGCCGAAGAGATCATCCGCGGCGACAAAGCCGAGCTGTTGGAAAGCAAGGTCCGCGAAATCGACGTGGACCAGCTGGCCGAAGAACTCGGCGCCGGGAAGCTGACCGTGCGGGATATTCTCCAACAGTTCATGCGTCCCGGTCGCGACCCGCGGGAAGACATTCCGCGCCCGGCCTTCAAGGAAGGCGTGTTGAAGCTCGAAGACCTCGAAGTCGGCATGGAGCTCAGCGGGACGGTGCTGAACGTGGTCGACTTCGGTGCGTTCATCGACATCGGAATGCACGACAGCGGCCTGGTGCACGTCAGCCAATTGGCGAACCGCTACGTTCGCGATCCGCACGAAGTCGTGTCGGTCGGCGACATCGTGCGGGTGTGGGTGATCGGCGTCGACAAGGAACGGCGTCGAGTCTCGTTGACGATGATCCCGCCGGACGCGAAGCAGGAAGAACGTGCCGCACCCGAAGCGCGAGGCGGCGGAGAAGGCGGACGAAAACGCAGGGACGATCGACGCGGCGGTAAGGGCGGCGACCGACGACGCTCTCGACGGCGAACGCCGCCGAAACCGGTCAAGCCGATCAGCTCGGAAATGATCGAAGGCAAAGAACCGCTGCGGAGCTTTTCGGATCTGCTCCAGTATGCGGCCGTCAAGGGGATCGTTCCGCAACCGGCGACCGGAGGTAAAGGCGGTAAGAAGCGGAATAAGAACAAGAAGGGAAAGCAAGACGGCGCTCGACAGCCGAAACCGGCGGCGCCGGAAGCGTCGGCCGCTTCACCGTCTTCGCCCCCCACCGAAAACAAAGCCTCGGAGGGGGATGTTTCTGAGAACCAAGAACGCACCGATGCGCCGAAAGCCGAGCCGAAAGACGAAACCTGAACGCTGCCGGTCGTGTCGGGCGGGAGCTACCACGATACTTCGATGAAACGATGACCGACGAATTCAAAGAACGATTGAAACAAGCGATTCAGCGGGGAAAACGACGCGGCGAGCGGCTTGCCGAGGAGGAAGCTCGCCGTCGCATGACCGAGCAGGAACTGCGCTCCCTGCACACGAAGTATCGCATCGAGTTGACCGAGCATATCGAACGCTGCTTGAAGG
>CAYVVR010000374.1:0-4528 GCA_964454655.1 uncultured Planctomycetaceae bacterium
CGCGGACCATCAGAGAATCAGCACGTCCCGGAACAAGACAGCCCCGTTCCCCCCCAATTTAATAGCGACGTTGGCTGGAGAAAACACTTCGGCGGCCGATCGTTGATCCGACATCGCCCGCCGGCGACGGTCGCCGCTTGTCGTACCGGGTACTCGCGACGGCTGGGCCCATCGAGAGAAACTCGCGTCTCGCTTCTTGAGTGCCGGTCGTTCGCGCAGCCCGAGGCGTCAGACGGTTTCCTCGGTCACATCGCCTTGGGGAGAGACGGTGACGACGCGGATGGGAACCCGGCTACCCGCTTCGGTTCGCGCGGCTTCGGCCAAGCGCACGATCCCGCCGCAACAAGGGACGGTCATCCGCACGACCGACAAGTCACGAATGCCGCCGAACTGCATGATCGCCGCGAGCTTTTCGAGATAGCCGGCGGTCGTGTCGAGTTTCGGGCAAGCCGTGAGCGCCACGTTGCCCGCCAGGAACCGTTCGTCGAAATCGGCCACGGCAAACGGGGCACAGTTGGCCGCCAGCAAGACGGAAGCGTCGCGGAAGAACGGTGCATTGGGCGGAACCAAATGCAACTGGATCGGCCAATTGCGCAACACACCTTGTCGATTCGTCGGCGCACTCGCGTCGTCGTTCGGGGGCGTCGGCGCCGAAGCGACCGGCAGCGTGGGCAAGGTCATCGGTCGGCTTCCGGGGCATCCGCCGCCCGATGTCGTCTTCAGGTGGGCCTCGACGGCCTGTTCGTCGAAGGGGTCGGCTTCGCGTTCCTCGATGGTGATCGCCCCTTGCGGGCAATGGCCCAGGCAGGCCCCCAAGCCGTCGCAATAGACCTCGGAGACCAAGCGGGCTTTCCCGTCGACGATTTGGATGGCCCCCTCGGCGCAGGAGGGCACACACTGGCCGCAGCCGTCGCATTTCTCTTCGTCGATCTTCACGATCTTCCGCCGAATCTTGGCCATGAGAACCTCACCGCTGCGTTTTTCGAAATCAAGTTGCTTGCAAGCCCCTCGGTCGGGGAATCGTACACACGAGACCTACCGCGGAAAAGTCCTCGGCCGACGTTGCCGACCAGCCCGCGTATCGCCGGACGGTGGGCTTCTTACGATTTTCTGGACTCTTTGGGATGTACGGCCGATGACAACCTAAAGAAGTGTGTCGTGTTGGCGGATGATCGACCGCTCTAGAAGGGGGGCGGTGATTCTGCCGTCTTCGTGCTCCGCACGGCCTTCGGCGACGTTCGCCCGTGTCGTCCCCGCCGAGGGCGGTTCGGAGGAGCCTGCGGTTCGGGCATGGACCGTCCGACATCGAAAGGAATCACCGAAAATGAAACAAGTACTCTGTGTGACGGCGTTGATCGCCGGTTTGGCGATCCTCTCCGGCTGTAGCTCGCATGCCATCCAGCACCGCCAAGGCGGCATCGGGCTGACCGGCCTGGTGCACGGCAGTTGCGCGGCGGCTCCTGAAACCTGCCAAGATTGTGCCGCACCCGCAGCTTGTCCAGCTTGCCAAGCTGGGGCCCCCTGTGCCTTGCACGGGCACCGGCTGGCCGCTTTGCCGAAACATCACGGCTTGCACCAACAGCCGATGATCGATCCCGGTCCGCCGACCGCCGCCGTCACCTATCCGTATTACACGATTCGCGGTCCGCGCGACTTCCTGCAATCGGAACCGACCCCGATCGGACCGTGATGTTCCCAAGGGAACCGTCTACGACCATGGAGGTCGTAGTTTCATTCGTAACCCGATGTCGTTGATTCTTGGATGAAGGAGTAACGACTTCGATTGCTTCATGCGGCCGTCTTCGGCATGTCCGAGGACGGCCGCTTCCCGTTTCTTGGTGCCCGGTCGCGTGCCGTGCGGCAGGGTGCTTGTTCGCTCTGCCCGCAACGCCTTCGATGCGATACACTGACAAGGCCGTTTGCGTCGTGCTCGACCGTCTCGCGCGCCGCGAGGCTCGCCTTGGTCGGCGTCGGTCGAGAACCCCCTTCTTCCGTTTCGTGTCGTGCCGAGCGTTGCCCAAACCGTGTTCCGCCCCAGCGACTATCACGCGATTTTAAGCGGCCGCCGAAAAGATCTGCGCGCCCGCCTGCTTCGCGCCGCCTTGCAGGCGTGCGAACCGCTTTACGCCCTGGCGGTTCGGCACCGCAACCGACGATACGACGCGCATCCCGAGCGTATTCGGCGGCTCGACGTGCCCGTCGTCAGCGTGGGCAACCTGACCACCGGCGGAACGGGCAAGACACCGCTGGTCATCACCCTCGCCCGGTGGGCCTTCGACGAAGGAAAACGGCCTGTCTTGCTCAGCCGCGGCTACAAGGGCACCCTCGAGGGAAACGACGAGGCGGCGGTAATTCATCTCCATCTTCCGCAGCTTGTGCATCTTCAAGATCGCGACCGCGTGCGGGCAGGCCGCGCCGCAATCGATGCTCATCATCCCGACCTCTTTTTGTTGGACGACGGGTTCCAGCACCGGCGGCTGCACCGCGACCTCGATATCGTGCTGCTCGACGCGTTGGAACCGTTCGGATTCGGCCACTTGTTGCCGCGGGGACTCTTGCGCGAACCCAAATCGGCACTGAGTCGGGCGGATGTCCTCGTGTTGTCGCGGGCGGATTTGGTCGATGCCCCGACCCGGTCGGCCATCCGGCGCGAGGCCGAACAGGCGGCCGGTCGGGCGCTGCCGTGGGCCGAAATCCGCCATCGGCCGGGGTTTCTGCGCCACCTGCCGCATTTTGCCGACGACGAAACCACGCTCGAATCGCCCGAGCGGCTTCGCGGCGCGGCGGTCGTCGGGTTCTGCGGGCTGGGGAATCCCATGGGCTTTCGACGCACGCTCGAATCGCTGGGCGCCCGAATCCTTGCCTTTTGCGAATTCCCCGATCATCATCGGTTTTCCGAACCGGAGATTGTCCGGTTGATTGACATTGCACACAAAGTCAACGCCGAATGCCTCGTGTGCACCGAAAAGGATCTCGTCAAGCTCGCCGCGTTCGATTGGGCCGATATGCCCGTCGTGGCGGTCGGCATCGAGATCGAGTTTCTCGCCGGAGAAGCCGATTTGCGGTCGCTGGTTCGTGCTGCGATCGACCGCTGATCGCGCGTCGGTCGGCGACTCGTCCCCGTTCCATGCGTACTCGACGATTGGGAGGATTCCACCATGATGCGGATCGGTCTGGGATTGCTGTTGGTTTGCAGCTTGGGATGGTCCGGTAACGTGTTCGCCCTGGCGCCCGATGCCGAACCGGTGTATGCCGATCCGGCCGAGGCGGCCAAAGACCCCGATTTCGCCGTCCAAGGCGAATACGTCGGGCGCGTCACGACCGACGAAGGGTCGGCGACCGTCGGCGCGCAGGTGATCGCCCTGGGGAACGGTCATTTCGAAGGGGTCATGTACATCGGCGGCTTGCCCGGCGACGGCTGGACCGGCGAACCCGTCAGCCGCGCCCAAGGTGCCCGAAACGACAAGAACCAAGTCGTCTTCCAAAACGATCGCGGCAAAGGCGTGCTGGCCGACGGCAAAATCACCGTGATCGTGGGCGACCGGATCGCCGGCGTTCTCGAAAAGGTCGAGCGCAAGAGCCCGACCTTGGGCATGAAGCCGCCCAAAGGTGCGGTCGTGCTGTTCGATGGAACGACGCCCGACAACTTCATCGGCGGTCGGATGACGCCCGACGGCCTGCTGATGGAAGGGGCCACCAGCAAGCAAAAATTCCAGAGCTTCCGTATTCACTTGGAATTCCGCACGCCGTTCAAGCCGACCGCCCGCGGTCAGGCCCGCGGCAACAGCGGCTTCTACGCGCAAGGCCGGTACGAAGTGCAAATCCTCGATTCGTTCGGTCTCAGCGGCGAAGACAACGAGTGCGGCGGCATCTACAAGGTGGCCCGTCCGCGCGTGAACATGTGCTTCCCGCCGTTGTCGTGGCAAACGTACGACGTCGAGTTCCACGCCGCGAAGTACGAGGGCGACCGCAAGGTGCAAAACGCCCGCATCACCGTGCGGCACAACGGGGTGTTGATCCACGAAAACCAAGAGGTACCGCACGCGACGACGGCGGCCCCCGTCAAAGAAGGTCCCGAACCCGGCCCCATCTTCCTGCAAAACCACGGCAACCCCGTGCGTTTCCGGAACATTTTCGTCGTTCCGCTGGAAGACTGACGACCGGTTCGGCCGCCTGCCGACGCCGCCGGGCGCGAAACCCGTGTTTTCTCCGTACGGCGGCAGCGGTTATATTGCAGAAATGACGACCGGGGAGACCGTCCGCGCGCACGCGGTCGGTTTCCTCGTCGCTTCGGGTGCGCGGTGTCGCGTCCGACGAAACCCATGCCAGTTGCTACCAGAAAGATTCCTTCGATGACCACCGCTTTGGTTCAGCGATTCGAGTTCCTTTGGACGTGGATGAAAAGCGACCGCACGCCCGCCAAGCGGCCCGAGCGATCGGGCCGCCCCGGCAGCGGTTCGAAGTCCAAATCCGAGAAACCTTCCGAGAAAGACTCGACGGCCGTTTGGGTGCGCGAGGTCGTCGAGGC
>CAYVVR010000375.1:0-4511 GCA_964454655.1 uncultured Planctomycetaceae bacterium
GCCCAATGGCGTGCGAATTGGCCGCCTGCGAAGTCGCCGAAGTGATCGGGCCAAATAGTCGACTGTCGACAATGTTCGAAGGGGCGTCGTTCGGCTCGTGAACCGTTGTGACTTGTGGTTCCTGCGTCGGCGGGTGGGTACAATCGGCCGCGTGCATCGATATTTCGTTCGCGCGGCCGTCTTGCTGCGCGATTGATTGGCGGGTTGTGGCCGATGATTCCAGGAGGCGAATGTTCTCATGAGCGATGCTTTGCGGCCCCGTGAGGTTCCTCGTATCGAAACGAAGTACCGGCGGATCGTGACGCCCATCCCCGTGCCCGAATCGATTCCCGTTCTCGAACGTTTGCGCCGTTGCGAACCGCGGTCGATGTCGGGGCAACCGCCGGTCGTATGGGATCGCGCGGAAGGCATCCAGGTGTACGATGCCTGGGGAAACATGTGGTTGGACTGGTCGTCGGGCGTGTTGGTCACGAATGCGGGACACGCACATCCGGCGATCCGCGAAGCCGTCCGCCGAATGGTCGATCGGCCGCTGATGCACAATTATTGTTTTCCTTCGGCGGTGCGGGCGGAGTTCGTCGAGGCGCTGGTCGCCGTCTCACCCGAGCCGCTGAAGAAGGTGTTCTTGCTGACGACCGGCTCTGAGGCCGTCGAATGCGCGATCAAGCTGGCCCGCACTTGGGGGCGGCGACTGCGGCCCGACAAGATGGTAATCGTGTCGTTCGAGAATGCTTTTCATGGACGCACGCTCGGTTCGCAGATGATCGGCGGCATTCCCGGCTTGAAGGAGTGGATCGGGAACCTCGATCCCGACATGGTCCAGATACCGTTTCCCGACGGGTTTCGCTGTCCCGACACGCGGTTTGCCTTGTTCGAAGAATCGTTGGCGCGACAGGGCGTGTCGCCCGATCGGGTGGCGGCGGTGATCACCGAAACGTATCAAGGGGGCAATGCCAGCTTCGCTCCGCCGGAATACATTCAGGAACTGCGCCGCTGGTGCGATGCCCACCGGGCATTGCTGATCTTCGACGAGGTGCAAGCGGGGTTCGGCCGGACGGGAACGATGTGGGGCTTTGAACACTACGGCGTACTGCCCGACGTATTTTGCCTGGGAAAAGGGATCTCCAGCGGGCTTCCCCTTTCGGCCGTGGTCGGAAAACCCGAGATTCTCGACCTGTACGCGCCCGGTTCGATGACCTCGACCCACACGGGCAATCCTGTTTGCTGTGCCGCGGGACTGGCCAACTTGCGAATCCTTCAGGAAGAAAAGCTCGTCGAGCACGCCGCCGCGATGGGCCGTGTTTTGCTGCCCGGGCTCGAGGCGATTCGGGAACGCTATCCGCATCGCATCGGCGCCGTGCACGGCAAAGGGTTGGTGGCCTCGCTGCACATCGTGAAACCCGGCGGCATCGAGCCCGATGCTACGTTCGCTTCGCGGGTCGTCGATCGGTGCGTGGAAAAGGGGCTGATGCTCTTCGCGCCGGTCGGATACGCCGGGGCGTCGGTGAAAATCTGCCCGCCTCTTGTCACCCCCGAAGACGCCTTGCGCGAGGGGATCGACGTCATGGCCGAAGCGATCGCCGAAATCGACGCCGAATCGAACGCGTGACGGCACCGTGGCAGCAGATCGCCCGATGTCGGAAGTAGAAAAGGGGGGATGCGGATGCCCGAAACGATCGACGTGTTGCTTGCCGGCGGCGGAATGATCTGCCGGGATCAAATTTTGCCGTCGCTGTACCAGTTGCAGCGGGAAGGGACCGTCGGCACGATCACCGTTTGTGCGCGGCATGCGCGCACCTTGCGACGGTTGGCCGACGATCGCGAATTGGCCGAGGCGTTTCCCGGAGCGTCGTTCGAGGCGGTCCCCTCGCTCGACGAGCCGGAAGATCGGGTTGTTTCCGACGCCTACACGATCGCCTTGCGACGCATGGCACCGTATCAACTGGTGTTCGTGGCCGTTCCCGACCATTTGCATTTTGCGTTCGTCGATGCGGCCCTCGATGCCGACCAACACGTGGTGGCCGTCAAGCCGTTGGTGTTGACCTATCGGCAGGCCGAGGCGATTCGCGAAAAGGCGTATGCCCGCGGATTGTTCGTGGGCGTCGAGTATCACAAGCGTTTCGACCGGCGGGCGCTCGAAGCTCGCCGCCTGTATCGCGCGGGGCGATTCGGCGAGTTCCGCTTGGGGGAAGCACGCCTGTTCGAGCCTTATTATTATCGGCACTCGAACTTCCAGAACTGGTTCACGACCGAGAACAGCGACCCGTTTACGTACATCGGCTGCCACTACATCGATCAGGTTCACTTCGTGACCGGTTTGTTGCCGACGGAAGTTTCCGTGCGCGGTGTCGAGGGGACGTTTCCCAACGGCAATCGGGGCTACTTGTGGTCGGCAGCGCGAGTCGTGTGGGAAAACGGGGCCGTTCTCGATGTACTCAACGGGCTCGGGTATCCGGACGACGGGGGAAGTTGGAACGATCAGGGGCTCCGCCTGTACTGCGAAGGCGAGGGCGCGACCGGTGCGGTGATCCACGACGATCGCTATCGCGGCGTGATGCACGCGTATGCGCAAGGCGACGGACCGCGGTTCCGCATGCTCAACCCCGATTATTTCCGATTGCTGCCGTGGGAAGGCCCGGGACTGCGGCCGGTCGGATACGGTTTCGATTCGGTCGCGGCCTTAGTGCGTGCTGCGACTGCCTGCAATGCTGCCGCGCGAGCGAGGGATGACGCCTTGCAAGCCCGCCGGAAAGTGTTGCGGCAAATCGATGAACAGGGCTTGTTGGCCACTCCGGCGAACAGCGCGTTCAACGAGCTGGTGATCGAAGCCGGGCGGATGTCCATTCGCGACGCCGGACGCCCGGTGCGAATCGCCTACCAACCGCATCCTCACGTCGTCGGCTGAGTTGCGGCAGAAAGGGAATCGTTGCGAGCGGCGGTTTGTTTTCCCGCTGGAGTTTTGGTTGCATCCCCCCTTGACGCACGCTATCATGACGGCCGGTATCTCATACCATTCCCATTGACCTTGTGGAAGAAAAGGCGGTCGCCAACGCCCAACGACGGGGTCGGATCGATGGAAGAGCTTGTATATTCTCTGGTCGGTCATGGGGAGCGCTGGGGGGGCTTGTCGGCACTCGTCGCGACGGGAATCGTGCTCGGCGTGGGCCTGGTCGGTACGGCCGAGGAAGCTCGCGAATACCCCACTCTCGGGGAGATCGAACGAGCCGATGCACGCTTGGACGCGCTGTTGCCCGCCGATGCCAAGATTGAGATCCTTGCCGACGGTTTCGATTGGGCCGAAGGGCCCGTGTGGGTGCCGCAGCGGGAAATCGAGCTTGGCGGCTACCTGCTTTTCTCGGACGTGCCGCAAAACACCGTGTACAAGTGGTGGCCGCCGACGGGCGTGACCGTGTTCTTGCGGCCCAGCGGTTATACGGGTAAGGATCCCCGCGGCGGCGAGTCGGGCTCCAACGGTTTGGTGCTCGATCCGCAAGGCCGACTCGTGTTGTGCCAACACGGCGATCGCCGCATTGCTCGTTGGGATCGCGGCGGCTTCGTGACCTTGGCCGACAACTACCACGGCAAGCCGTTCAACAGCCCGAACGACGCCGTGTTCAAGTCGAACGGCGATCTGTACTTCACCGATCCACCCTACGGAATGACGCCCGAAACGCGGGCGGCCGACGACGCGCTGGGATTTTGCGGCGTCTATCGGCTATCGACCGACGGCACGGTCACGTTGCTCACCGACAAGATGACGCGTCCGAACGGGATCGCCTTTTCGCCCGACGAGTCGATCCTGTACGTCGCCCAGTCGGATCCCGAGAACCCGGTTTGGATGGCGTTTCCCGTCAAAGAGGATGGAACGCTCGGCGAGGGTCGCGTCTTCTTCGACGCGAAGCCGTGGGTGGATGCCGGATTGAAAGGCTTGCCCGACGGGATGAAAGTCGATCGTCACGGGAACCTGTGGGCGACCGGTCCCGGAGGGGTGAACATCATCGCGCCGGATGGCTCTTTTTTGGGACGCCTGAAGACGGGCGTCGCCACCGCCAACTGCGCGTTCGGCGAAGACGGTTCGGCACTGTACATTACGGCCGACCGCTACCTGTTGAGAATTCGTACGACGACGAAAGGTCTCGGTTTCGAATAGGTCGACGGTTCGTGACGGCGAGCCGCCGACCGGGAATGAGGTCGACGGGGCTACCTTGGTGACCGGCGAGAAAATTCTCGACCGGCAACAGGGATGGTACGGCCTCGGACGGACGAGCGCGATCGGTACGGTTTCTCACAAGGAGAGCTTCGCATGAACAAGGAAGAAATTCTCAAGAAAGTGGCGGCGGGCGAACTGACGGTCGAAGAGGCCGACCGGCTCTTGGAAGAACTGGCAGCCTCGCCCCCTCCCTTGTATTGCAAGGTGAGCCAGAAAGGCGCCGTCAGCGTGTACGGCCTCCAACGCATGCCGGTCACGTTGTACGCCGATCAATGGGAACGATTGCTCGGCTTCGCCGATC
>CAYVVR010000376.1:0-4506 GCA_964454655.1 uncultured Planctomycetaceae bacterium
GTGCGAGGTGTCGTCATCGCTGTCACCCAAAAATGGGGTGGTGGAATGCGAAATCTAAGGAAACCAGGCGGTTTGGCGGCCGTGTTTTGCTCCCTCCAAAGGTTGGTTTTGGTAGAGCAAACGTTTTCGCAAGGTCGGTTGTCAGAAATTTCGCGAAATTGGGCTTGATCGATTCCCGGGAAATTTAGTACAAGAGCGGACGGTGAATCGTGAGAGGCGGCACGGATGCTAGCTGGTCTCCCGAGGAAGGTTGCCGTGACGCGTTCCCAAAGCGGAGCGACTCGCGGCGTGTGTGTCGATCCCGACTGTTTCTGAAATCCGTGTAGTGAACGAAGAAGGAGTGGGCACCGAGGTCCGATGTGCCCGTCGGTGCTAGCGAGAGTTTCTTTCCAAGGTCGACAGGAAGTCGCCGCGGCAGTCGTCGGGATCTAGCCAGGAGACGTCTCGGAGTTTTGCGTGCGATGGAAGCAACCTCGCCGAGCGATCGGCGGGTGCGCCGTGCCACCCCATGGGGTGACGGCAGCCGTTCATGCTGAGTTGCGAGAGGCTCACCTGGAGGATTCGGCGTCCTCGAAAGACGGGAAAAGGCAACGACCCGGAAGAACCCCGTTACGGACGTCGTAAGACAAGGAGGCTCAGCCATGTTGGTGTTGTCGCGTCGTAAGGATGAAGGGGTTCGGTTCCCGACTCTTGGGATCGAATTCAAGGTGTTGCGGATCGGCGGAAAGAGTGTGCGTTTGGGCGTCAAAGCCCCGCGAAACGTGCCGGTCGTACGCTCCGAGTTGGAGTCGCACCAAGAATCCGATTCGGAGACGTCCGAAACGGCGCCCTGTCGTGAGGCGATGAAAGACCCGAGCAAGTTGTTCGCGTGTTTGCAGTTTGCGCTGCAAGTCGTCGACTTCCACCTGCAACGCGGGGAAATCGACAAGGCCCGCTTGATGATGCGGCGGGCCGAGGAACGCTTGGCTTCGGCCGCTGCCGCGTTCGAGGCGAAAAGCGCCAAGCCTCGCTCGGCGCTGGTGGTGGCCGAAAACGAGCAGGATCGTCGGCGGATGATCGACATGTTGTCGCACGGCGGCTACGCAGTCGATGCCGTCGCCGATGCGGAAGAAGCACTGCGCTACTTGGCGGAACACGACCGCCCCGACATGGTCATCTTCGATGTGCGGTCTGAGGAAAAGACCGACGAAGCGATGAGCCGCATCCGAAAGGATCCCCGTTGGAACGGCATCAAGCTATTCACCTTGGGCGACCACCGGGCGGCCGAGTTGGGCGTTCGCCTGAGCCCGCGGCAATCGGGCATCCATCGCCTGAACCGTGACGACAACGATACGACCCTGATGAACGCCATCGACCAAGAGATGATCGGTTCGGCGTAGACGACCGACGAACACGATTGCCGGTCGAACGAGGAAGCCGGAAAACAACCAGGTGAGCCGATTCGCAGGCGACGAGTCCCCGCGACCTGTCGCCTGTCGCGTTTCTTGGGCGGTTGCGACGAGCTCTTCGTCGGAATCGGCGGCACGTCTTCGAGGCGGCCTTCTATCGCGAAAAAAACGACGCTTGGAAACGTCGGTTCACAGGTATAGAATTCCTCGGCCCCACGGGATCGGCCGCAGGGGAAACCGCCGGTGCCTTCGGCACGCGGCGAAGGCCGGTGAACGCATCCGCCTGCGGTGCGGTACATTTTGATTGCCGATTCGATCGACACCCATGAACGTGAAGAAGCAACACCGAATTCGCTTGGTGCGGGCATTGAGGCGGGCCGAAGGCTACCTGGAGCTGAACATGCCTCATGCCGCGATCGACGCCTTGCAAAAGTGCGCCGACGAAGAAGAACCGCACCTGTATTACCTGCTGGGCGAAGCCTATCGTAGTCTCGAACAGTACGACACGGCGTTGACGTACTTCGAGCGGGCGAATGCGCTGGACCGGGGGCACATCGGCGTGCTCATGGCGATGGGGTGGTGCCACAAGCGGCTGGGACGCATCGATCTGGCGGTCGACGACTTGCGGGCGGCCGCGATGCTCGAACCTTCACATCCGATCGTGTTGTTCAATTTGGCGTGTTACTTGTCGCTGCAAGGCGAGGCCGAAGAGGCCGCCGAGTACCTCGCCCAGGCCATCTTGCAAGATCAAGAGTTGCGCGAGTTGGTCGATCACGAACCCGATTTCGATCCGATCCGCGACACGCCCGAGTTTCGTCGCGTGCTCGAAGACCTTGCCGACTGACCGACCGCAGCGCCGCGGCAAGCCGATTTCCCTCGCGCAAGAAGCACCGGTCCAACGCGGGTTCGCAGCGCAAAACGTGCGATTACCGAACCGGGCGACTAGAATGGGATCGCCGCGTGGGGGCGAATACGATCGGCGGTCGCACGTCTCTTTTGGACCAGCGAGGTGACGTCATGTTCCGTTCTACGTGCCGGTGGATGGTGATTGCGGTCGTTTTCGGCGGCTGGATGTCGGGGGCCGCCCGTTTCCTCGAGGCCGATGAGCCGCCGGTTCGCCGGATCACCCTGGCCGAGTATCGCGACAAGATGGAAGCGGCCTGGTTGGGCCAAATGGCCGGCGTCGGCTGGGGCGGACCCACCGAGTTCCACGCCAAGGGGCGTATCTTGCGGGAAGACGAAATGCCCGACTGGACGCCCGAGCGAATCAACCAGTTCAACCAAGACGACATCTACGTCGAAATGACCTTCTTGCGGACACTCGAGGTCCACGGTTGGGACGTCTCGCTGAAGCAGGCCGGGATCGACTTCGCAAACAGCCGCTATCGCCTTTGGCATGCCAACCGGGCGGGGCGGGACAACCTGCGCAGCGGGATCGCGCCGCCTGACTCGGGACATCCGCAGTTCAACCGGCATGCCGACGACATCGACTATCAGATCGAGGCCGACTACTCGGGCATCATCGCCCCCGGCATGCCGAACGTCGTGATCGCCTTGGGCGAAAAGTTCGGGCGGTTGATGAACTACGGCGACGGGCTCTACGGCGGGCAGTTCGTCGGAGCCATGTATAGCGAGGCCTTTTTCGAGAGCGATCCCGAAGCGATCGTGAAGGCCGGATTGGCCGCCATCCCCCCCGAATCGCAGTACGCCGAGTGCATCCGGGACGTCGTCGCCTGGTATCACGAAAACCCCGACGACTGGCAAGCGACCTGGGAAAAAATCAACGCGAAGTACCACCTGAACCCCGCCTACCGGAAGGCTTCGTGCACGCAAGGCGAATTTAACATCGACGCCAAAATCAACGGCGCGTTCATCGTCATGGGGCTTTTGTACGGAAAGCGAGACATCGATCGAACGATCATCATCGCCACGCGTTGCGGGCAAGATTCCGACTGCAATCCGTCGAACGCGGCGGGCATCTTGTTTACCACGATCGGTGCATCGAACTTGCCCGAGCGGTTCACCAAGGCCCTCGACCGCACTCGCGTTTTCAGTCATACCGAGTACAATTTCGATCGTCTGATCGAGGTGTGCGAATCGCTGGCGATCGACGCGGTGCGTCGCAACGGCGGACGTGTCGAGAAGAACGATCGCGGCGAAACCGTGCTGGTCATTCCGCAGGTTCCCGTTCGGCCGAGTAAACTCGAGCAGTGTTGGAATCCCGGGCCGATCGCGGGATCGCGATACAACGAGCAAGAACGGGCGAAGATTCTCTATCCGCCGGGGCAGGAATGACGAATCGATCCCGGCGGCCGACAGCGAAGGAGACGCAGCGTGTGAATACGGCAGCCGACCGGGAACGCAAGCGTGCGTCCGGCGGGCGTCTGATTGCCGTGGGCGATATCCACGGATACAGCGAGGCCTTGCGCGGATTGCTCGAGGCGATCGACCCGAAGCCCGACGACACGATCGTCACCTTGGGTGATTACGTCGATCGCGGGCCGGATTCGGCCGGCGTCATCGACATCCTCATCGATTTGGCCAAAACGTGCCGCTTGGTGCCGATTCTCGGGAATCACGACCAAATGTTCCTCGACGTGATCGAGGTCGATTCGCCCGACATGTATCGCGACTGGCTCAGCTACGGCGGCACGGCGACGCTGCGCTCGATGGGCATCGATCATCCGGAAGATACGCCGCGACGCTACCGGCTGTTCTTGAACCGCTGCGTCGATTATTACGAGACCGAGTCACACTTCTTCATCCATGCGAATTACCTGCATGATCAGCCGTTGAAGCGGCTTTCGGTATGGGTGATGCGCTGGGAATCGCTGCGACAGCGCGTGCCGGGACCGCATTTCAGCGGGAAGACGGCCGTCGTCGGGCATACCGCGCAAAAGAACGGGCGCGTGCTCGATCTGGGGTATCTCAAGTGCATCGACACGTACCTTTACGGCGGCGGACGCCTCACGGCGCTTGACGTGGATCGGAACCATCTGTGGCAGACCGACGCCGCCGGCACGGTAGTTTACAGCGGGGCTCTCAACGGCGAGGTCGCCGCTCGGAAGACGGCCGACGCCGACGCGGCATCGCCTTCGCCGGAGAGCGAAACGCAGGA
>CAYVVR010000377.1:0-4468 GCA_964454655.1 uncultured Planctomycetaceae bacterium
CTTCTTGGGGAGTCTCTTTCGGAGGCTTCGTTTTCTCGGGAGTCGGTTGCGGCTCGGCTTCAGGGGCTTGCCGGTCGCCGGGCACAACCCGTTCGACGCCGCCGGTTTTGCCCTTGCCCTCGCCTCGCGCAATCGGTAGCCGGGTGCTCGAGAGGGTGTATCCCAAGATGCCCCCCAGACAGAGAACGAGCAGGAATGCGGCGACCAGCAGCAGCCACGGCAACGGCGACGGTCGTCGATCGCGTTGTAGGGAAAGCGGTGCGGGGGTTACCGGACTCGGCCGACCCGGTGCGACGCTCGGTGACGGTTTCGGCGGTTTATCGAAGCTCGGCGGATGCGATTTCATGGGCGGCGGTTCGGAATGGAATTCCTCCAACGGTCGCGCGGCGGCTTGCGTTACGGGGTGTTTCGGGCCTACCACGGTAGGACGTTCTTCGACCAATCGCCGTCCTTCGCGAGCGGCGGCGACCGCCGATGTTTCCTCGGGCACGGGTTGCGGCGCAAGCAGGTTGATCACCAGGCAATGGCGGCGGCGCAAGGCGGCCTCGGCGGCCGGGGTGCCTTCGATGCACACCTTCCACGGCACGTCCAGCTCGGGCGGAAATTGATCGCAAAAATAGGTCGTGAAGCCGATCTTCCAACGCCGGTCGGACGGCAACAGGGCCAAGGCCTCGGCGAATAACGCCAACGTGTTCATCGTCGGCGGGGCGATGAGGTAGGCCGGCTTGGGCGTTCCGGAAAGGGCCGTTTCGGCCAATAAGCCCGCCCAACCGGCGTCACCGGCGATTTCCGCCCACAGGCGGCAGGGTTCCGGCTCGACATCGCCATGAGGCAGCGGCCGCGCCCCGTTGAGAATCCCGATTTGGCCGTCCCATTGTGTTTCGAAGACGCCCGGCTGCATCGCCAGCCAAGCCGGGCCTCCCGGCGGAAGTTCTTGCGGCGTGAGCACCAGATGATGGGCGAATTTGTTCGTGCGTCCCGAATAGTCTCTACCCGCGTCGCATACGCGCGACAGCACGTGCCACGTACTGCCGCTGTGCCGCAGCAAGACGTGATTGTACGCAACGGGGTTGTTGCCGTTCGCGTCGGGAGGAAAGATGTGCGCGTATGCGCTCAGGCGCGCGAGCTGGCGTTCGACGTCGACCGGCAAGCCGCGAGTCGCCTTGACCGTGCAAAAACCGGAATCTCCGCGAAGCCCCTTGGGGGCCGAGGTGTGCCAAAGTTCGTAACTCACGTTCGTCGATCCTCTTGTTCCACGTATGGGGTACCGGAAGACGCACGCATGCGGTGTCGATGATCACGAGGATGAATTCTCCACACCGGGCGGCACCGCCATCGCGGCCGATTCTTTGGCCTGCCCGATGATGCCTCGTTCCCATTTGGCCAAGTAGTACAGTAGCGGAACCTCCGTCCAGATCGGGGTGATGTCTTTAGGGCGAAACCCCCATCGGTCGCCGTTTTCCGATCGGCTCGGTGCGCAACCGGTGGCCGAAACGGGTACGTACACCACGCGATTGCAAAGGTCTTCGGCCGTGTTGACGATCTCGGGCGTCAACCGGCTCAACAGGTCGCGCACTTTCATGGATACGCGTTCGACCTGGCCGACCGTCACACCGCAAAGACCGGCGCTTTTGACGTAGCGCCACGGCGATTCGAGACGTTCGTCGAGCATGTGTCGCCAGGCGTCGTACTTGGTGACCACGACGATCAAGGGCGGTCGGTCTTCTTTGCGTGTATGTTTCGTACTGCGGACGATTCGTTGCGCCGCCTCGCTGAGCACGGTTTCTTGCCGCATCGCCACCCGCCGATGGTTGATCGCCGACGCCGGGTCGTCTTCGGCCTTTTCCTGCAACGCGCGGGCGAAACGCACATCTTGCGTGGGATCGAACAAGAACATGAATAAGTTCGACTCGCTCAAGTGCCGCGTGACCGGTTGTTGGCCCGTTTCTTGGCCGGGCAGGAAACTTTCGCCCGCGTTGTCGTAGATGCAAAGCAATCGCCCCAATGCCTGCATCGCCGCGGCGTTCGGGTGCGTTCGCAAGGGTTTCAAGGTAAACAAGAAGGGTTTCAAGAACTGGACCGATCGGCTGCCGAACAACACGCTGCTGTAGTGCTCGCCGAACGTTTCCGTCTTCGGTAATTCGACGAGTTCGTCGTTGTTTTGATTCAAAAACAACAGCGTTTCGTACTCGTTGAGCCGCTGGTTGATCAGCGGATCGGCGTCGGCGAAGGAAACGTGAAAATGCCGGCTCAATACGTTTCGCAGCATCCAGGCCTGCGAAGTAATGAAATACGACTTGCCGCAGGCCGGCGCTCCGATGACGGAAACGATTCGCGGTGCCAGCTCGATGCATCCGCGGGGAATCTCGAGATGGCAGTTCGGGCACGCCGTCTTGTTGCAGGGCATGCCCTTCGGGTCGATCGCTTCGCAATTCGGAGTAAAGCGGCTGGGCCGGAAACGTCGTTGGTAGTCGTTTCCCAGCCGTGGATCGCCGAGCAATTCCGGATGTTCGGCGATGAACAAAATGTCGTAGACGGGAAACGTATGCCAGCAGTGCGGACAAAGAATCGATCGCCGCACCTTGTAGTCGCTTTTCGTGCTTGTCGTACTCATGAGCCTGCCGTCGTCGAAATGTGCGTCATTCTGCCACCAGCGGCTTATCGACATCGGGAACGGGCCCCGGCGCCACGCCGCCGCCGATACGGTTCATTTCGGCGAGCAATCGACCCGCCAATCCGCGGCATTGCGCGTCTTGATCGACGAAGGGGGCCAAGCCCTGGTAGGCTTCCAGCAGTTTGCGATAGCGCGACGCGGCCGATCCTCCGGTGTCTTCCAACGCCCGTTCGGCCTTGGCGACGGCGGCCGCACGCTCGCGCGGCGAGCCGGTCGGGGTACCGCTTGCGGCGCTCGGCGGAAGCGATCCGCCCGGCAGACCGGGAAGGGAACCTGCGTCGCTCTTGCCGTGTCCGTCGGCTCCGCCGGTGCCGGCCATGCCGCCGACATCGACTCCACCGGCGTTTCCTCCGATGTCGCCGGAACCGCCTGCGGGACTACCGTTTTCCGAACCGTCGGGGGCACCGCCCGCAGATCCGGATGAACCGTCGGCTCCCTCCGATGTTTCGTCGGACGAACCTTGTGGCGATCCGTCGGATGAACCCTGCGACGATTCGGCGGCGTTCTCGGTCCCCTCGGCGGGATTCGTTCCCGATTCGTCGCCGGCCGCGGCCTCGTCGCCGCTCGCTTCCGACGCGTTTTCGGCCGACCCGTTTTCGCTCGAATCGGAAGAAGAACCGCCGGGTTGCGGACATCCCGTGAGAAACACAAGAAGACAGAATAGCCCCAGTGCCGCACCGGCGCGGCGAAGAATTGCCCCTTTCGTCATCGTGATGCCCCTTTGTGTGAAGTGATGCGTACCGGATCAATCGTCGATCCGCCCCAATTCCGGTCGCTGCGATCGACCATCGTGTTTCTACGTGTGTCGAGGGTCGATCGTCACATGAAACTTCTACCACATGATATCGCCGCATGACAGCGGGAAGCGTGCATCGACGCGCATTTTCGCCGGGCGAATGGAACGAAAAGTCGTGAGATCGACCGTTCATCGTCCAATATACGCGCTAGGTTGGACACACTATGTCCAACCTGCGTGCGAAAATACGATTAAGGCCTTTGAGTTGCCGAGAAGCATGTTACAGTAGCGAAAAAGCGGGCGTAAAAGTTTCGACGTGCGGCAGCTTGCCGAACAAGCGACAGCGACCAGGGGCAGGCGATCGTGAGCAGTTTCCATGCGTTGATCTATCTGGAAATTCAAGGACGGGTCCGCGGTCCGTTCAGTGCGGCGGACATCGTCCGGTGGCTGCACCAGGGGCGAATCTCTCTCGACACGAAAGCGTCGCTCGACGGCGGCACGTGGACGACCGTCGGTGACGTGTTTCAGACGCTTCAGGCGAGACGGCAAGCACCGCCGGCACCCGGTGTCGATCAGCGGGCACAACCTGTCGCAGCGGAACCGGCACATGCAACGGAACCGGCACATCAAGAAATAAAGGAACCACCTCGTCCGCCGCGTTTGCCCGAGCGTTCGCGGACACCGGAGGTTTCACCCCGACCGCGATGGGGCGACCGACTGCGTTTCCACGAGTGGAAAACGTATTACTTCGTGGCGGGAGGCTGTCTGCTGCTGATCCTGTTGGTGGGAGTCGTGATCGGAGTTACCGCAGCGCGCCGCTCCGAAGGGGAAATAGCGCAGAACGAGCCGGCGCCGCAGGTCGAATCAACGGATGAAACCGTGTTGCCGCCTATCGATCAAGTCGAAGAATCTGACGCTTCGGCAGAAGCCGAGCCGGAGCCGAAGCCCGCACCACCGCCGGAACCGGAGGCACCACCGCCGTCCGAGCCTGAAGAGCCGTCTCAACCGCCCAAGCCGAAGGACACGCCGGCCCCCGGTAGCGAGGCCTGGATCGAGCA
>CAYVVR010000378.1:0-4466 GCA_964454655.1 uncultured Planctomycetaceae bacterium
GGTTTTACCCCACAGCGCGGGTTCGTGCGCTGGCGGTATGCGCCGACCTCTTTCTGGAATTCGGGAGTTTAAGGCGACTCCGGAAAAGGATTTCCCCCATTGGTGCTTGATGGTTAATTCACCCCACCCAAAAGCATTGCTTTTTCGGAGGGGTGACGCTTGACGTGGTGGTGTTATCATAGATGGTGCATATCCGATTCTCTTTTACAGTCGTCATTTGAAACACTAATGTCGATTCGTTGCAATTGCCGTACGGTCTCAGCCGAGAAAAGAGAAGGAGTAACATGAGGCGGGCCGAGTCGCCCACCGTGCTCCGCCGTTTGCAGAATGGGTTCGCTCGCCGTGGTCGATGTGATTCGTCGAGCGGGGAGATGGCGAAAGAACCGTCAGACTGTCGGCGATGTCGACCATTTTGTTGACCGGCTGGTACGAAGGCGATAGAATCCGAACGTGAATAGTTAGGAAATTTGTCCATTTTTTGCGTGCGTTCTCGGTGCGCGACATCGGCCGCAAACTTCGGTGGTCGGCGTGCAACGCGAGGGCGACGCGCGGGGGCGTGATGCGACTGGTTCGGCAACAAGACTGCCTCCGAATCGAGACTCCGGCGAAAATCAACCTACATTTCGAGCTGATTCGGCGACGGGAAGACGGGTTTCATGACGTTGAAACATTGGTAACCCCCGTCGCCCTGTACGATACGCTGGTTTTCGAGAGCGGACCGGCAGGTGAAGTACGTTTGGCCTGTCGTTGGGAATATCCGGACCGCGTCGTCCGACGGGCAGGTTTGCCCGAGATACCCGACGACGAACGAAACCTCGTGGTTCGGGCGGCTGCGTTGCTGCGTGCCGAATACGAGGTGCCCTACGGCGCAAGCATTACGTTGATCAAGCGAATTCCCGCAGGTGCCGGGATGGGAGGAGGCTCTAGCGACGCCGCGGCCGCGTTGGTCGGCTTGGCCTCGCTGTGGCGGCTTCCGGTGGAGCCCGATCGATTGCGGCGCCTGGGAGCATCGTTGGGAAGCGATGTTCCGCTGTTCCTGGTACGCGGAGCGAGTTTTTGCCGGGGACGAGGAGAGTTGGTAACGCCCGTCGGGGAACTTCCGCCGATGTGGTTCGTGATTGCCCGGCCCGGGTTTTCACTGGCCACCGCGGATGTGTACCGAAACACCGACGTGCCGGGCTCTCCTGTGGTCGGGAAGCGTTGGTCGGCGACACTGAGAAGAGGCAGTGTGGATGCGATCGGGCGGTTGTTCATCAATCGCCTGGAAGAAGGCGCCTGTCGCGTCGAACCCCGGATGGACGAATTTCTCCGCCGGCTTCGACGCCTGCCGGGACCGCCTTGGCGGATGACCGGCAGCGGATCCTGTTGCTACGCGGTGTGCGACAACCGTCGCCGAGCGTGGGCGACAGCACGACGGGCCGCCGCCCTTCCGGGAGTTTGTTGGACGACCGTAGTCCCGGGATGCTCCTAGGACTCCAAACGGAAGGAGGACGGCCGTGCAGATCACCGAGGTTCGCATCAAGCTTATGGACGAGCCGGGAGAACGGCTGAAGGCTTTTTGCTCCATCACGTTCGATGATTGTTTCGTCATTCGCGATCTGAAAATCATCGAGGGCGCGTCCGGTCCGTTCGTCGCCATGCCCAGCCGTAAGCTGACGGCGCGCTGTCCGAAGTGCCGCACGAAGAATCACCTTCGGGCGCGGTATTGCAATCAGTGCGGAACACACTTGAAAGAACCGCACATCGCCAAGGACGAAGACGGACGTCCCAAGCTGTACGCCGACGTGGCCCATCCGATCAATCCCGAGTGTAGGGAAGCCATTCAACGGGAGGTCATCGCGGCCTACCAGGAAGAGTTGGAACGCTCGAAGCAACCGGGGTACGTGTCGCGCTACGAGGATTACGACATCGACGACGCACCCACGTCCAAACGTCAAGCGACCGCACACGTGGAACCGCCTGAGGCCCCCTCGGGACCGCACAAACCTCCAGCCGACGGCGTTTCACCTCGTGCGACCGGTGCCGACGTCGAACGGAACCATCGCGGCTGAGCGAAAAACCGGCGTCGATCGAAAAGCCCCTTAAGCGAAGTAGCCGATTGCGTTCTCGAACAGCTTCGCTCCGCATGCGACGTAGTCGGCGTCGCTCCGCGTCCAACGCGGATGATGCGTTCGAACGATGTGGCGTTCCGGGTGCGGCATCAAGCCCAGCACACGACCGCTCGCATCGGACATTCCCGCCACGTTGCCGATCGAACCGTTCGGGTTGTGGGGAAACGGCAACACGCCTTCCTCGGTCGTTCCGCTCGGCGTATCGTAACGCAGCACGAGTCTGCCGTCTTCTTCCAACTGTCGGAACACGGAATCTCCGGCAGGCACAAACTTGCCTTCGGCGTGGGCGACCGGAAGATAGAGTCGCTCGCAACCGCGCAGGAAGACGCACCTCTCGCCGTCTACCCGCAGATACACCCACCGGTCTTCGTAACGTCCCGAATCGTTCCAGGTGAGAGTCGCCTTGGCGGTGCCGTCTTCGGCGGGCGGCAAGAGGATGCCCGACTTGAGCAATACCTGGAATCCGTTGCAGATTCCCAAAAGCAGCGTATCGCGTTCTAGGAATTCGCCGAAGGTTTGGGCGAGATGGTGGCGGATTTGAACGGCCAAGATCTTGCCCGCGGCGACGTCGTCGCCGTAGCTGAATCCTCCCGGGACACACGCAATTTGATAGTCGCCCAAAAGCGACGGTTTTTCCAGCAGACGGTTGATGTGGACGCGGTCGGCCTTGCCGCCTGCTTTCTCGAACGCGAAGGCGGTTTCCTCGTCGCAGTTCGTGCCCGGTGCTCGCAGAACCAGAACGCGGGGTGTGGCCATGATGGGTACTCGTAACCTTTGAATGTCTTGGGTGATCGTGTCGATCGGCGGCTGCCCGTTCGTGCAGCACGCCGATCCGTCTATTTCGGCTTACCAATCGAGCGCGTTTTGCCAGGCGGCCTTCAAGTCGTCGATCCCGGCGCGGATCAACACGGCATCGCCCCGCCGAACGACGACGGTGTCGTCGTCGTTTACGACGCCCACTCGAGCAAAGGGAAGACCATCGAACGCCTGCTCGAAGGCGGTCGTTTGGTCGGCATCGACTTCGAGCAAGAATCGGCTGTTCGATTCCGAGAACAAGATGCTCGCCGAGGCGTCGGCCTCGTCGTCGCGCGGGACGGCTTCGATGTCGATCTCGGCACCCCATCCGCCCGAGAAGGCCATTTCGGCCAAACTTACGGCGAGACCGCCTTCGCTCAAATCGTGGCATGCCCGCACGCAGCCGTTTTCGATCGCCCGATGCACGGCTGCGAACAGCGGTTTGGCCAGCTCGGGATCGACTCGCGGTGCGTCGCCGCCGGTCAGTTTTCGGACCTTGGCGAAATGCGAGCCGCCCATTTCGTTACGGGTGAGCCCGACGACGTAGATCGGATTGCCCGGCGACTTGAAATCCATCGTGACGGCTTTTTCGACGTCGTCGAGCTGCCCCATCGCACTGATGAGAAGCGACGGCGGAATGGCGATGGGCTCGCCGCCGTCGGGGCGGAATTCGTTGTTGAGGCTGTCTTTTCCGCTGATGAACGGCGTTTCAAACGCGACCGCCAAATCGCGGCAGGCCAGCGCCGCACGCACCAACGAACCGAGCGTTTCGGGACGATCGGTGTTTCCCCAACAGAAGTTGTCGAGAATGGCGATGCGTCGCGGATCGGCGCCCACGGCCACGCAGTTGCGAATCGCTTCGTCGATCGCCGAGGCTGCCATGCGGTACGTGTCGAAGTCGCCGTAACACGGATTCATGCCGCAGGCGATCGCCAGTCCGCGATTCGAATCGATACGCGGCCGAACGACGGCGGCGTCGCTCGGACCGTCGCAAGCGACACCCACCAGCGGTTTGACGACGCTTCCGCCTTGGACCTCGTGATCGTATTGGCGAATGATCCAGTGCTTGCTGCAAACGTTGAGCGATCCGAGAATGTTCTTCAAATCGGCGGTGAAATCGCCGTCGGCCGGAAGCGACAACGGCTCGGGTTGCGGTGGGGCGTATTCGGCTCGGCGTACGACGGGCGGACGGCCGTCGTGCAGGAACCGCATGTCGAGATCGGCGACCTGGTTTTCCCCGTACTTGAGGACGAGCCGGCCCGTTGGTACGAAGCGGCCGATCACGGTGGCCTCGACATCCTCCGAATCGCACAAGGCTTTCAATTCCGGCCATTTGTCTTCGGGGACCGCAAGGACCATGCGCTCTTGGGCTTCGGAGATCCAGATTTCGGTGTACGAAAGCCCTTCGTACTTCAGGGGGACGTTTTCGAGCTGGACTTCGGCACCGATCTCTTCGCCCATTTCACCGACCGCCGACGAGAATCCGCCTGCCCCGCAGTCGGTGACGGCGTGGTATAAACCGCGATCGCGGGCGACCATGAGCACGTCCAACAACATTTT
>CAYVVR010000379.1:0-4453 GCA_964454655.1 uncultured Planctomycetaceae bacterium
CGCTGCGGGAAACCGATTCGGCAACCGAGTTGTTGCACGGAGTGCGGCCCGTGCCGCGACGGGGATACTATCACCAGCGCGATTGTGCGTTGTTGGATCGACTGATCGCGTCGGCTCAACGTCATGATCAGTATCTTCAGCTTTGCTTGCTGACGCGCGACTTGTACATGCCGGATTTGGCCGATCCCGGCAGCGATACTTATCGACGGGCCGTCGACGACGCCGAGGCGTTCATGCGTTACGCCGTCGCACGGTGGGGCGCCTATCGCCACGTGGCGGTATGGGAGTACTTCAATGAAATGAATCCGAACCTGCCGACGGACGCGTTTTACACCGAACTGGGCCGTTATTTGGGCGAAATCGATTCGTACCGGCACCTGCGAACGACCAGTGCATGGGGGCCCGCTCCGAAAGACTACCGTCACGCATTGCTCGACATTGCCGAGGAGCACCGGTATTTGCGCCCTCGCGAAATGGACCGCGGCGTCGACGAGGTGTCGTGGATCGTCGAGTGTGTGCAATCGGTTCGCAAGGCGGCTCCGACCAAGCCGATCCTGTTGGCCGAGTTCGGCTTGGCCGATGCCCGTTGGGGCGAATCACCCGCCATGGCCGAGGATAGGACGCTGCGGCATTTCCACAACGCGCTGTGGGCTTCCGCCGTATCGGGAACGGCCGGCACGGCGATGTTCTGGTGGTGGCAGCGATTGGACAAAATGGATGCGTATCCCCACTATCGTCCGCTTGCGGATTTTTTACATCAATCCGGTCCAGTCGACGAGGACGCCCAGTTTGCGATTACGACGTTTCAAGATCCCGACGGTCGGGCCTTGATGCTATACGGCAAACGCTTTTGCCGGTTTTGGCTTGTTCGCAACGATGCGACCTGGCTTTACCGGCATCGCGGTGGTCGACCGGCCGCACCGGCTCGTGTGCAATTGCGATTGCCTGCGTTGTCACCCGGCAGATATCGGATCACGTGGTGGGATACGCATCACGGTGTGCCGATCGAGGAGTCGGAATGCACAATTGCCTCGCCGTCGGTGTCGGTTTCTACGCCGGTGTTCGGCGACGATTTGGCCGGCTTCGTGCAACCGTTGGAATAGCCGACGTTCGGCATTAGGGGCCTTGGGGAATCAAGCGACGCTTTCCGTCAGGCGACATTCGATGGCTCATTCTGAACAGCGTGAAACCAGCACAGGTGATGACCAGGCCCAAACCGCCCGTGTCGTTTCGCCGGTGCGCACGAGGCTATGGCCCCTCTTGGTTGTGCTGGCTGCGGCTGAGCTCGCGCAAATCGTATTCGGATTCGGCACGTTCGTCGTCGTGGGGATCGCGAACGAATGGACTCGGGCAGGGCGGTTTCCAAGTGACGTGCGGGTGATCGTCAACGCCGTGCAAAGCGCCATGATGGAACCCGCAGCCGTGCTGGTGGCTGCCGGAATGGTCATGTGCGCGTTTACGGCCATCGCACTGTTTGCGGCGGCGCGATCGCCGGTTCCGGTGCGAGATCGCTTGCGGCTTAAACGTCCCACCGCCACGCCGCGACTGATGCTGGTCGCCTTGGCGGGGATCGTGGCGATCCAATTGGTAGCGATGGCGTTGGGGGCTCTCGATCTTCTGCCCGAGTCTTCGGTCCTTGAACGGGCGGGGAACGTGATTTCGTCGGTTCGCGGCTTTTGGTCATTCGTTGTGGTGCTTACCGTCGGCATGGCGCCGGGGATCGGCGAAGAGTTCCTTTTTCGCGGCTACGTCCAAACGCGATTGTCGGAACGCTTCGGCGCGTGGCCTGCCATCGTGGCGACAGCCCTTTTGTTTGGGGGACTACATCTTGATCTTGTCCAGGGCACATTTGCGTTCTTGATGGGACTGTATCTCGGATTGCTGGTCGAGCGGACGCAGAGCATCTGGCCCGCCGTGCTTTGTCACGCCACGAACAACTCGCTGGCCGTCATGGCACAAATAGGGGGGTACGCGCCGGTAAGCCGGGAACGTGCCGTGATCGTACTGGTGGCTTCACTGTTGGTTGGTGCCGCGGCGACGCTGGAAATTTGGCGATTTCGTTTTTTCTGCTCTCGCTAGTCTTGCAGGCTTCTCTAGTTTTGCGGCGTGTTATTGTCGTCAATGCAAAATTGAGTGTTAAAGTTTAAGGATTGCGCTGAAAGTGCCGATCGTAGCGGATGTGCGGGACATCTGGTGGTGCCGGGAGTGCGCACAGCGCACGACGACGGACAGCTCAAATTCCTTAAAGGCCGGAAGCGAACAGGACTACCATGCAAGGACGCACGCGAAATCGTTGGATTGCCCGGACGATCATCTGTGGCTGTTTGGCCGTCATCGCTGCGATGGCTACCTCGGTGCCCGCCCTCGCGCAAACGACCGGGAGTTACCAGGCCTATCGTGTTCAAAACGGCGACCTCCAAAAGATTCGGGGGATCTTGACGCAGGTTCTTCCGTCTGGAACGGACGTCGTCGCCGATCCTGCGGGAGGACGCATCCTCGTAGCAGGCGATGCTCAGTCGCAACAGCTAGCCGGGCAGCTCATTCGCTCGCTCGATGTGCCGCAGCCTGCTGCACCGGCGCAGCCGGCCGGGAACGCGTCGCCCGCGGCACCGGCTAGCTCGCTGAAGGTGTATCGCTGTCCGCCCGATCGGTTGGCGGCTACCGCGGCACGGCTTCAGGCGGTGTTTGCATCGAATCCGCAAGTTCGCATCGTTCCGGATGCTCGCACTTCGCAACTGCTTGTTACCGCACCGGCCGATATGCACCCGGTGATTGCAACGGAAATCTTGAATGCGTCGGCGTCCCAAGCCGCTTCTCCGCAGGTGTCGCAACCGCAACAAACGAGTTCGGCGCATCGGGTCGGCACGGGCACCAACCAGAATACCACGATCGCCGACGTGCCCCTTTGGAACATCTCGGGCGAACGTCTCGCGCAGCTACTGCGTGAGAATTTGGGGAGCCGCTTGGAGCCGATCAACGACCCGTCGGCGCCGGCCCACACGTACCGCATCACGCTTTCGTCGGGGGAACCGATGGGCTTGGCGATCGACACGCAAGCGAATCGCGTGCGGATTGCGGCGCCGCAATGGGCGATGCCCACGGCAAAGCAGCTCATTCAACTACTCGACACGCCCGTTCCTTCCAGCAATCACACGATGACGCTGGTTGCGTTGCAGCAGACGGAAAGCGACACGGCACGTCGAGCGACGCAGGCGATCCGATCGGCGAACGAGGAGGTCGCACGACCGGAGTCGGCGCAGCCGACCGGCGAGTCGCAACCGCGAACGCACAATCCGGTGGTCGATATGTTGTTGGCGCAGGCCGACGCGCCGCAGCCTTCCGCGGAAGAAACGGCTCCCGAAGGCGAAGAAACCGCTGAGTCGGCGCCGACCGGCGACTTGACGCAAGGGCTCGAAGGCGGATTGATCGGACCGGTCGAGATCGAGTTTCTCGAAGGGCTGGACGTGTTGGTCGTTCGTGGAAACCGTCGCGACGTTCAGCGGGTGATGCAGATCATCCAACAGATCGAACAATTGAGCGTTCAAACGGAACCGGAAATTCGCGTCGTTCCGATGAAACACGTCGATTGCGAGGCCTTGGCCGAAATCATTTACGACGTGTACGACGACGTTTTTGCCGCCCGACGCGGCGACGTGAGTCTGACGCCGTTGGTCAAACCGAACGCCTTGTTGCTGGTCGGCCGGAAGGAAGCGATCGGTACGGTGCTGCAACTGGTGGCCAAGTTGGACAAGCCGGTCGATCCGGGAACGGAGTTCCGCGTGTTCCGACTGAAACATGCTTCGTCCACCACGGTGGAAGAAACGTTGACCAACTTCTACGAAGAACGCGGCGGACTGGGTACGAAGATCCTGGTCGCTTCGGACTATCGTTCGAACGCCGTCATCGTTCATGCCGCCGCCCGCGACATGGTCGAGATCGAGGCCATGATCAACCAGCTCGACACGCCGACCAGCGAAGCGGTCAACGAGATCAAGGTCTTCAAGCTGAAGAACTCGTTGGCTTCAGAGTTGGCGCCGGTGTTGCAAGAGGCGATCAGCGGTCAGCTCGGCATGGGAAGGGGAACGATCGGTCAATCGGCGACCGGTCAGTTGGCCCGGGCGCAATCGATCGGCGGGCAGCAAACGAATGAGATCCGCTCGACTCGGTTGCGGTTGGTTACCGTCGATACGGCCGAAAACAAACTGCTCGAGTCGGGAATCCTCACCGATGTTCGCATCACCGCCGATACGCGAACAAACTCGTTGATCGTCGCGGCACCTTCCGACAGCATGCCGCTTATCACCGCCTTGATCGAGGAATTGGATGATCTTCCCGCGGCCGAGTCGCAGGTCAAGGTCTTCACGATTCTCAACGGCGATGCCAGCAACCTGATGGACATGCTGCAAACCCTGTTCGGCCAGACGACGGCGACGACCAGCCAGCCCGCGTACCG
>CAYVVR010000380.1:0-3624 GCA_964454655.1 uncultured Planctomycetaceae bacterium
GTCTTGGAAGTCGATGATCGTTCCGTCGAGATGCAGCGCGTACTTCTTGCGGGTGACGATTTTCACGCCGTTGACCTCGTACGAGGCGTCGATTGTGGGATCGAACTGATCGTCAAATCCTAACGCGTACTGAAGGCCGGAGCATCCTCCGCCGCCGATACCGATCCGCAGGTGCATATCAGGATCCAGCTTTTGTTCCTCGCGGATCCGCTTGACTTCCGAAGCCGCGACCGGTGTGAGTTCGATTGCCATCGACCGATAACCTCCCGACACAATGAAAAAAGGACGGTAGTTTGCCTGAGAAGCCCGCACGTTCAGGTCTCTTAGCTATCGTACGCATCGAGGTCGCGATCGCCAAGTCGTAATATCCCGAAAGTGCCTCGAGCCGAACGTCACCACGAATCGCCGAAATCTTCATCGAGTTGCCGGAGATAGTCGAGGGCCGCGTCGAGATCGCCCACGCGTACGCCCCATTGCCTTCCTCGCTTGTCGCACTCGGCCAACAGCAGTAGGACGTCGTAGTCGGGGTGCTCGCCGAGCCGACGTCGCAAGCGTGCGCCTGCGGTGTTGTTCAAAATCGCTTGGGCCTCCATGTGGTGTTCGATCAGCCAAGCCGTGCGATCCGAAATGTATCCTTCCAACGCCTCGAGGCCCGCCCGAACGTGGTCGCCCGGGTCGATCGCCTTACCGACGTCGTGCAACAGAGCCGCCGAGAGGAATTCCTCGTCGTAGGGAAGTTCCTCGCGGGCAAGCTCGAAAACTTGAAGACTGTGGAACAGGGCGTCTCCTTCGGGATGATGCTCCGGGTTCTCGCGGACGTTTTCCAGCGGCAACAGTAGGCTCTCGTACACTTGGAAACGATCCGAGCGGCATTCGCTGAAGTAGGACGATTCCGCGGCGTCTTCGTCGGGATGTTCCCTTGCGATGATCGCTTCGAGAGCGGCAAGATCGGCGTGTTCCATCCGCTTGCCGGTGATCGAGCAGCGGAAGGGGTAGTTGACCTTCTCCGTCGGATAGACAGTCATTTCGAAGCGAAAACGGCCGTTCACATGAATGTGTGTGAAGGTTTGTTCGACGCCGTTTTTGACCACGCGTTTTCGCTCGATTGAATAGGGAATTCCCTCGGTGTCGAGACGGGCGGCCACCTGTTCGACACTGTCTGAGAACAGGTGCAAGTCGATGTCCGAGTCGCGGCGGATGTGGCCGGTAAGCACGCTGCCGATCAGCTTCGGACGAAAAGCCGACAGAAGCTTCATCATCGCCAACGCTTCGCGTCGCATGTCGGCGAGCTGTTCGAGACGCGCCGATCCTTCGAACTGGCGAGCGAGCGCGTTGAGTTGTTCGCGGATTTCCCGATTGCTGGGCAGGCTCGTAGTGCGCAAGTGGCCGTGACCGAGTAACCGTGCGGCTTTGCGTTTGGCACGGATGTACTCGGTTTCTTCCCGGTTGTACATCAGCCGGGCGGCTTCCCAGGCGATCCGGCGGCGAATCTTGTCGGCGGCCATTGCTGGATTCCGTTCTGCACGCGATCGGCGTCGCAATGGAACGCCGTGACGATCAACCCATGTCGATGTCGAATTGTTTCCGTTTCTCGCGATCGAGGAAAGAGGCCGCCTGGTCGTCACCGACGATCGTTTCGGCGACCGGATCCCACCGGATCGCACGGTTCAATCGTGCGGCGATGCCCGCGAGATGGCACGTCGTCAATGCCCGGTGATGGCTGAAGACGTCGGAAATCGGTTCTTTCCGTTCCCGAACCGCTTCGAAGAAGCTCCGCACGTGGGCGGTCGAAGCCGACGTGACGTTCTCGTCGAGCAATTCGCGGTCCTTGTATGCCCGGCGGAATGCGCTTTCGGGTAAGGGATCGTCGGCCAGTGCATCGACCGGTTCGCCCTGGAGACTTCCGCGATTGACGAAAATGCGACCGTTTGTACCCTCGATCAGGACGCCGTTGCGCTGGTGACTTTCGATGAACAATTCCGTGTCGTCTTCGTAGAGTACGCGGATTTTGAATCGTGTCGCCGTGTTGTACCGATCGGGAACGGTCGGGTAGCCGTCCTTGAACGGCACGGGATGTTCCACCTCGAGCGGTTCGACGAGAATGGGCCCGGTATCGGTCTTGCCCATCACCCACGTGGCGATATCGACGTGGTGGGCTCCCCAATCCGTCAACTTACCGCCCGAAAACTGGTACCACCATCGAAATTCGTAATGATTGTTGCTCCATGCGCCCGTTTCGTTACGCGCACCGGCGAGGTAACGGTAGGGCACTTCGGGAGTCGGGCCGAGCCACGTGTTCCAATCGAGCGTGGCAGGTGGATCGACGGCCGGAATCTCAGGACTCGTCGGAGCGCCGCCGATACCGCAGGTCAGCCGCTTGAGCGTTCCCAAACGACCGGTATGCGCCATGGCGACCGCCGTTACGAACTTGCGGTCGCTGCGCTGCTGTGTGCCGACCTGCAAAATGCGGTTGGTTTTGCGGACGGTGTTCGTGATGAGCTTGCCTTCGCCGATCGTCAGCGTGAGCGGCTTTTCGCTGTAGACGTCTTTTCCGGCTAACATCGCCTCGACGGCCACTTTGACGTGCCAGTGATCGGGGGTGAATACCAGCACGATGTCGATGTCGTCGCGTTCCAGGACTCGCCGGTAGTCGGCGTAGCCGTCGGGAACATGGCCGTTCCATTGTTCGACGAGCTTCTTGGCGGCATCGACGCGAACGCTGTCGACGTCGCAGACGGCCACGTAATCTCCGAGCTTGGCAAATTCGGGGCCCACACCGTAAGGACGACCATTGGCCAAGAGCCACCCCCAGCGGCTCCCACAGCCGACCAGCCCCAACCGGGGGCGTTCGTTTGGTGATTGCGATGCGAACAGTCGCGGACGATGCAAAAGGAGACCGGCTGTCACGGCTCCCGTTTGCAGAAAGCGACGACGTTGAATTGCCGAACCGCGATAGGGCGAACGCATGATGTTTCCTCGCACACGAAGAAGCTCGAAATCCGATACGATGCGACCGCCGTCGAGCGTACCATCGCGCCGCAAGCGATTGCAAGTCTTGAGTCGAACTTCGTTGTTACGAGGCAATCGGCAAGGTGCCGAAGCGTTTACTCCACAGGAATCAGGGCGGCAAAGTCTTCGACGTCGCCGTCGTCGAGGCAGCATTCGATGATCCGGCGTCCCAATGCCGACAAACCCGGTGCCAAATACTGCTTGAGTTCCTGGTGGAAGAATTCTCGCAAAATGGCGGCTCCGCGGTCGTAACCGTCCTCGCCGACTTCCGGTTGCGTATCGACCTGGAGAAACCACGAGGTCACACGCGATCCCTCGATGCGCATCGACCGCGGCGAATATCCCAGAAGCGGACACCGCGCAGGAACGATTTGATCGGGTTTGAAGCGAGCGGAACCCCGACGGGCAAGGTAGTCTCGCGCGAGCCATTGGGGCATGAAGCCCACTTTCCACGCGCCGATGTGTTGGTTGGGAACGAGAATGTACCGCGTCTTCGGCGTCGATTCGATTTGTTTCAACAGCAGGTCGGCATGGGGGAGCATCTGATCGGTGGCAAACGGCCAGTAGCTGCCGACCCCCTCGCTGCTCATCTTCTTCGAATCGACGATGCTGGGA
>CAYVVR010000380.1:3634-4452 GCA_964454655.1 uncultured Planctomycetaceae bacterium
CGCCAAGGCCGGCGGCAGAATATGGATCAAGCCGATGATGCCGTACGTCGGCTCTTGACGCGTGCAGGGCGGCGTGCGCACGCCGAAGCTACGAACGTCGATCGTGACCGGCTCGTCGACGATGTTCTCTACGATACGACGCGGAATGATTACCCGCGGATTGGGACATCGCACGCCGGGGCTGTCTTCTACGTGCTCCCAAATCAGCGCTCGTCCGTTCGGCGGTGCGTCGATATTCAAAAATACCAGCGGTTCGGGCGGCGCGGCCGTCAGTTTTTCAAGCGAGGGGTCCGTGCCGTATTCGGTAATATGGTTGACGCGGATGAACCAGCCCGATTCGGCGTCGGTCAGTCGCAACTTGCCGCTTTCGGGATTTTGAATCGATGGATGGCACAAAGCCATGTCGTCGCATACCGGCTCGAGCTCGCACAGTCTCGGAATTTCGACATAACGACGCTCGCCGGTGATGAGGTTTTGCCCCAACAACATTCGGCCGTCGGGCATCCGGTGCGGTTGTTCGAGCATTTCACTCTTTCCGCCGCCGCTGGCCCCCTCGTGCATGAAGGTCGTCATGTTGTCGTAGGGCGTGATGACCCGCACGGCCGAGCAGTGGGTCGTGATCCAACCTTGCTCGACACCCAACCGCAACAACGAGCCGTAGATTCCCTTTTTCGCGCTGGGACCCGGATACAAGTTGTACGCGAAGATTTCATGAACGTCGTCCGTTCGATTGTGCACGACGGCTTGCTTGCCGCTAAAGACGGTATGCCGAAACGGTGGGGCGATGTATAGGATCGTGCGAGGTCTGAAGTTTTCGG
>CAYVVR010000381.1:0-4445 GCA_964454655.1 uncultured Planctomycetaceae bacterium
CCCGCTGCAAAGGGCGATCGACATGCTGCGCGACATCGCCGAGGGCGAAGGCGACCTGACGAAGCGACTGGACGATTCTTCGAACGACGAACTCGGAGAAATGGCCAAGTGGTTCAATCGCTTCGTCGACAAGCTGGAAGCCATCATCGCCGAATTGCGGGAAGGCGCCTTGCAGTTCGCCGAAGGTGCCCGCGTGGTCGCCGAATCGTCGCAAAGCCTTGCCGGCGGCGCCCAAGAACAAAGCGCCGCGGTGGAACAGATTTCGGCCTCGATGCAGCAATTGACGCATTCGGTCGAAGAGGTCCGCAACAACGCCCAGGAGGCGACCAACCTCGCTTCCAAGGCTTCGCGCGTGGCCGAAAAAGGCGGCGACGCCGTCCGCCGTTCGAGCGAAGCAATGGAGTTGATTCGACAAAGCTCGCAGCAAATCTCGGAGATCATTCAAGTCATTTCCGAGATTGCCGGCCAAACGAACCTGCTGGCCTTGAACGCAGCCATCGAAGCCGCTCGCGCCGGTGAGCACGGTATGGGGTTCGCCGTCGTGGCCGATGAGGTTCGCAAGCTGGCCGAGCGGTCGAATCAGGCCGCAGGCGAAATTACGAAGCTGATCCAAGAATCGGCCCAGCGTGTCGAAGAAGGAAATCAGCTCAGCCACGAAACGGCCGAAGCCCTCCAAGAGATTATGGAGAGCGTTCGGGAAACGGCGGAAAAGATCACCGCCATCGCCGAAGCAACGGTCGAACAGGCCACCGGGGCGGAGGAAGTCGCCCGCGCCGTGGAAGGAATCACCCAGGTGGTCGAACAATCGGCGGCCGGCAGCGAAGAACTTGCCTCCAGCAGCGAAGAGCTGGGCGCCCAAGCGACGGCCGTTCAGGAACTCGTCGGCCAGTTCAAGACCCGGGACTTGGCCGGAGCCGTGGTCGGTCCCGAATCGTCCGACGAGGATTTCTAAATAGAGTCATGGATTAGAGACCTCACTTTCCGACTGTGAGTCTCAGTGCCGGCGGAGTCGAGCTCGGAGCTCGGCTCCGTCGCGCCGTTCTTGGCCTCGCGTGTCCCTCAACCGAGCCTGCCGAAACGGTGCGTTTTCAATTTGCCGCACGTCGCCGGGTGCCGGACGACTTGGCGATTCCGGCAGATCGGCGTTATGATAAATGTTTTAGGCAAACTCGGCCGATATTGCTGAGGCGACCGGTCTCGTCGTTCGTCATGCCGAGGCGCATCGGTTGATTGCTTCTTCGATCGGTTCTCCTGACACCAATCCGACGATCCGATGGCAGACATCAGCACACACGATATCTTCGAAGCCGGGGTGGTCGGCGCGGGCGGCGCCGGTTTTCCATCCCATGTGAAGCTTTCCGCCCAGGCCGATACCGTCATCATCAACGCGGCCGAGTGCGAGCCCCTGTTGCATAAAGACAAGGAAGTCTTGCGAGATTACGTCGACGAGGTTCTCGCCGGGTTGCAAACGGCGATGCGGCTGGTCGGTGCCGAGCGGGGAGCCATCGGTATCAAGGGGAAATACACGAACGTCATCTCGATTCTCGAGCCGAAAGTTCCCGGCAACGTCGATATCCACCCCTTGCCCGACGCCTATCCTTCGGGCGACGAATTCATTCTCGTCTACGAGGTGCTGGGACGTGTGATTCCGCCGGGCGGCATTCCCTTGAACGTGGGCGCCGTCGTCACGAACGTCGAGACGGCCTTGAACATCGCCCACGCTCCGCAGCCGGTAACCCATAAATACCTGACGATCGCCGGGGCCGTGGCCGAACCGGTGACGTTGCGGGTGCCCGTCGGCGTCACGTTGGCCCAATGCGTCGAAGCTGCGGGCGGGGCGACCGTTTCGAACCCCCAATACGTGGTCGGCGGCGTCATGATGGGGTATTTGGAGCCGAATCACGACGCTTTGGTCGATAAGACCACCGGTGGGGTGATCGTGTTGCCCGAAGATCACATCGTGGTGAAACGTCGGCGTCAAGATTGGAGTCAAATCGCTCGGATCGGTCGGGCGGCATGCGATCAATGCAGTTTTTGCACCGAATTGTGTCCTCGCTGGTTGCTGGGACACCCGATCGAGCCGCATCGGGCCATGCGAAGCTTGGGGTTCAATCTCGTCGGCGAGGCGAACACGATCGGAACGGCCTATTGCTGCGAATGCAATCTTTGCAGCCTGTATTCTTGTCCCGAAGATTTGGACCCTCGCAACGTTTGCGTGCAAAACAAGCGTCGACTCGCCGCCGAAAAGAAACGCTGGGAGAATCCGCCGTTCGTCCCCGAGCGAGCGGATCGTCACTTGAAAAATCGTCGGGCGCCCACCAAGCGGCTGATGCAGAAACTTGGGCTCATGCAATTCCCGAACGTCGGCCCGCTGGTCGACCGTACCGTGCAGCCCGACCGGGTCGGCATCAAGCTGAAACAGCACATCGGGGCACCGTGCGAACCGACCGTCGCCGTCGGCGATGCGGTCGAGGTGGGCACGGTCGTGGGACGACCGCCGGTGAGCGACGGCAAACCGGCTTTGGGCGCTCCTGTTCATGCTTCCATCGCCGGAACCGTTACGGCAATCGAAGACGGCATCGTGTGGATCGACGCACGCTAGCAGCGAACCGCCGTCGGCACGGGGTATATCAGCACGTTCAACGAACAACGGAATAGCGGCATGGCTACGGCAAAAGCAATCGGTGCAATCGAATTCTCGAGCGTGGGAATCGGGTATCTCGTCGAAGACAACATGCTCAAAGCGGCGTCGGTGGAATTGCTCATCGCACGCACGATTTGTTCGGGCAAATATCTGATCGTCGTCGGCGGGTTGGTCAGCGACGTGCAAGCGGCCGTCCAAGCCGGGCTGCAAACGGCGCCCGACTCGGTGATTGATCATCTAGTGATTCCCAACGTCCACGAATCGGTCTTTCCTGCCCTGGGGCAGTCGGTCACCTTGGACGGAAATCATTCCGGTGCCTTGGGAGTGGTCGAAACGTTCAGCGGCACCGCCGCCCTTGCAGCGGCCGATGCCGCGGCCAAAGCCGCGCGGGTTACGCTCTTCCGCATTCATGTGGCGATGGCCCTGGGCGGCAAGGGCTTGATCTTGATGACGGGAACGGTCGCCGACGTTCGCGCGGGCGTGCAGGCGGCAGCCGCCGAGGCCCGAAATCGAGGTCTGCTCGTCTCCGAGATCGTGATTCCGCGCCCCTCGCGGGAATTGTTCGCCGATTATCTTTGAGCAAACAAGTTTCGACCGGGCTGCCTCCCGTCGGTTCCCGTTGTTGGGAGCTCCGAAAACCGCGAAGACGTCGTCGTTTGCGTTCGACGGGGCCGCGCTTCTATAATCGACGCAACCGAAAAGCGTTCTGCGCCGACCGGCGACTTGCACACGATTTTCTTGACGAGGTGCCCTATGACCGTGTTTCTAGGGTGGTGCCGACCGGTGGGATGGCTCCGACTCGTAGCGGTGACGATCCTTGCCGGTTTCGCGATATGGTTTGCGGGCGACCTATCTTTCGGGAGCGATCACGGCATGCAATTAAACTCGACGGTTTGGGGAAAAACGGACGACGGCACCGAAATCTTGCTCTACACCTTGGCCAACACCAAGGGGTTGGTCGTCAAGGTGACCAATTACGGCGCCACGCTTACGGCCGTCGAGTTTCCCGATCGGCAGGGCAACGTCGAAAACGTGACGCTCTACCTCGAAACGCTCGACGAATACCTCGCCGGGCATCCTTGCTTCGGTTCGATTTGTGGCCGATACGCCAATCGCATTGCGAAAGGCCGTTTCGAACTCGATGGGCAGGCGTACCAACTGGCGACGAACAACGGCCCTAACCATCTGCACGGAGGAAAGGTCGGTTTTCACAAGCGTGTGTGGGAATCGGAACCCATCCGCGGAGAAGGGCACGTCGGCGTTCGCTTTACCCTTGTCAGTGAGGACGGCGACGAGGGGTATCCCGGCACCTTGACGGCCGTCGTCACCTACGTGGTCAACGATGACAACGAACTGATCATCGATTATCACGCAACGACCGACAAACCGACCGTCGTCAATCTCACCAATCACGCTTACTGGAATCTTGCCGGTGCCGGTAACGGCGACATTCGCAATCACGTGTTGCAACTAAACGCCGACGGTTATCTGCCCGTCGACGACACGTTGATTCCTCTCGGCGAGATCGCGTCGGTTGAAAACACGCCGTTCGACTTCCGCAATCCGAAGCCGATCGGCCGCGACCTGGACGAAGTAGGCGGCTACGACCACTGCTTCGTGCTCAACAAGCAACGCCCCAACGAACAGAGTTTTTGCGCCAAGCTGCTTGAACCCCACTCGGGAAGGGTAATGGAAGTCTACACGACGCTTCCCGGCGTTCAGGTGTATACCGCGAACGGACTGAACGGACGGCTCGGCGCGGCTGGACGCACGTACCCCCAATATGGGGCCGTGTGCCTGG
>CAYVVR010000382.1:0-4431 GCA_964454655.1 uncultured Planctomycetaceae bacterium
TTGTTCGGTGAGATACGACAGTACGTCGGGGTGTCGGTATGTCTTCAGAGGCTCGCCGCCACGACGAAAGAAGCTCGCAGAACGCGGCGGAGCACTCGGCCGAAGCGCCCAACCAAACGCAAAAAGCCGACTCCGCCAGTTTGACGGAAGTCGGCTTCGTGTCGGAACTTGTGGGTGTTGCCGAAGTTGTGCCAAACACCCGAGTGCCCCCTGTAGGACTCGAACCTACGACCCGCTGATTAAGAGTCAGCTGCTCTGCCAACTGAGCTAAGGGGGCGTGCCACGTGAGAGCTCATTTTATCATAGCTTTCGTCGAGTTGAAAAGCCCCCGGCAGAGCCCCCTCGCGCGACGCGACATCCCCCGGCAGGGACGAGACGCCAACGACAATCGACACGGGGGGTGACATATAGCACTACAGGGATATCGTCGGCTTGAGAGGGACGGGATTCCGCGCCACAATAGGGGCTTATGAAACGGTGTCCGGCCGAGTTTACGGCAAGGGACGCCTTCGGTGGGGTCGGAGAGACCGGGAGGAGGAATGCCGTGAAGCTTGTACCGCTGGGAAACAACGTGATCATCAAACCGTTGGAGGCCGAGGAAACGACGCCCGGCGGCATCGTCTTGCCCGACTCCAGCCGCGAACGCTCTCGGGAAGGGCGTGTCTTGGCGGTCGGCGACGGCCGACTGTTGCCCGACGGCACCCGCGCCGAACCTCAGGTGTGCGAAGGCGACCGGGTGATCTTCAATCGTTACGCGGGCAGCGAGTTTCAGTTGGGCGACGAAAAGGTGCTGGTCATGAGCGAAAGCGAGATTCTCGCCGTCGTCGAATGATCCTGCCGCACGTCCGCCGACGTCTTGCGTTGGATGTCTCGTCATTGCCGAAGGGGGAGGAGCATGGACGTCTTCGAAGCGATTCGTCGCCGTCACAGCTATCGGGGGCCGTTCACCGATGCGCCCGTTCCGCGGGAAGACTTGCGAAAGATCGTCGAGGCCGGTATCCGTGCGCCCTCGGGCAAGAACGAGCAAACGACGTCGTTCGTCATCGTCGATGATCCCGCGCTTTTGGAACAGGCCAAACAGATCATCGACCGCCCGGTATGCGCCACGGCCAAGGCGATGATCGTGTGCGTTGCCGATCCGCGGCCGGTGTTCAACGGGATGTCGTTCTACAAGGAAGACTGCGCCGCAGCCGTCGAAAACATGTTGCTGGCGATTACCGCGTTGGGCTACGCCACGGTATGGCTGGACGGTGCGTTGCGGGTGAACCAAACCGCGGAACGATTGGCCGAGCTGTTGGGCGTGCCCGCCGATCGGCGCGTGCAAGTCGTGCTGCCGCTCGGTGTTCCGGCCGAACAGTGGGAGCAGAAGCCCAAGTTGCCGTTCGAACAGCGAGCGTGGTTCAACCGTTTCGGCGGTTGACCTTTGCGGCGTTCATTCTTTCGCGTCGAAGCACAGCACGCGCCCGTCTTGCGTAGTCAGGTAAATACGGCCGTCCAGTGCGCTCATGCCGTCGAACACGGGAACGGCATCGAGCTTCACATCGCCGAGCAGTTCGCCGTCGCGACTGCGGAAGACTTGGAGTCGGCCTCCTAGGCGGCCTTCGAATGCCGCCAGGGGATCGTCTTCGGCAACGACGTCGGGAACCCCTGCGGCGAACAGGTAATCGCCCGCCAGCAGCATGGCCCGCACGCGAAGAGGAATGAACTTCTGCCATTTCGCCGGTTGCAGGCGAACCCATCCGGTGCCTTTTTCGACGCCGCGACCGCCGTGTCGATACTGGTCGGTGTACGACTCGGGCGGCAGCCAGGCGAGGCCCGTCCCCTTGTCGTTGTGTTCCAACAGGGCGGGTTCGGTCGAAGCGTCGTCGGCGTACAACAGGTAGCCGTGCTCGCCGGGGAAGAAGGCCGTGGCCCAAAGAATCCGCCGGTAGAAGTACTTCACGGCGTAGGTCGTGTGCTCGTCGAAGACGATGATTTGACCGGCCTTCGGTGCATGTTGCGACAGGTAGAAGCCCGGCCACCATCGGCTGTGCATCCAGTAGATGCGGTCGAAGCCCGAATCGTCGAGAAAACCGCCGGTCGCGACAAGGTGCGTTTCCCCCATGTCGAGTTCACCCAGCGAGCTGGCCGGTTCGAGCGGAATGCGGTTCAAGTCGGGATCGAACTTGATGCGGCCCATGTACAGGTTGCGTCCGTCGGAGACGAACAGGTCGGGGCGAGCGCCCTCCATGGCAAAGGGCGTCCCGACGTCTTTCCAGATGTCGGGCCAGGGGCCTTCGAGTTTTTCTTTGGCCGAGGGATGACCGTCTTCGGCATCCAGGGCGTACACGTAGATGCCGCCGTCGAGGAAGGAAGACCGTCCGGCGGCGACGTACACTTTGCCGTCTTGCACGAGCACGCTGCCGGAGACCGGCCACAGCGATTCGACTTGTTCTTCGGCGACCAACCGGCGATCGTCGGGGGCTGCCCGAAACCGCCACACCAACGCGCCGTTCGTCGCATCCAGGCAATAGACGTATCCGTCGCGACACCCGAACAAGAGCCGTCCTTTCCAATAGGTGGGCGGTGAGTCGATGCGCCCTCCGGCGAGGAAGGTCCATACGGTCTTTCCTGTCGCGGCTTCGAGGCAGCGGATTTGACCGGCGTCTTTTTCGGCCAACCACAATCGATCGTTCACCCCGATCGGTTGTGCGGCGACCGAGGCTAGGCGGACGTCCCACGCCGGGGACAAGTTCGGGCCGAGTTTCGCGGACGTGTGACCACTGCGGGCATTGTCGTGGCGGTACATCGGCCAATCGGCGGCCGAGGGGGAAGCGGCTTCGGTGATCGTCGCTCCCGTCGTTTCGAGGGCGGGAAGTTCGGTCGTCTTCTCCCGGACGGCCTTCGACGTGAAGGCCAGGTAACCCGGTACGATCACTCCGGGATAGCAGAAACATTGGCTCGGCGGAACGTAAAACAAGCCGTTGGCCGGCACGAAGCTCGTAAAACACGGGGCGCGAAGCCAATCGTTGCGCATGTGATTTTTGCCTTCGACGACGTCGATGAACTCGGCTCCCCGCTTCGGCCAAATCAGGTAATCACAGGTCGCCTTGCCGCGATAGCAACGGTAGTGATGGCCGGGCGAGATCAAGTTTCCCACGTCGATCGACGTCTTCACCTCGCCGGTGTGCAGGTCGTATCCCTCGGTCGATTGGCCGTAGAAGAGCGTGTCGCCGATGACGAAGATTTCGGTGGGCATATGCGACGCGCCGGCCAAACTGGTGTGGCCGCGACGTTGCCACAACACGTCGCCGTCTTCCAAGGCGAACGCCGTCATCGAGCTGGTCGCCGGCTTTTTGCCCTTGGCCGGAACATCCTTCGCCGAATCGTCGGCGGGCACGGCGCTTTCAGGCAGCGCCAACCGTCCGCGGACATGCAGCAAGACGACCCCGCCGTGGACGGCCAGCGACGTGCTGCCGCCCAGGGCGGCAAGGATCGGGCACTCGACCTTCCAACGCGGTTTGCCGCTTCGCAGATCGAGGCACGTCAATGCGGTACCGTCGTGGTACACGACGCGTCCGGCGTCGATCGCCAAGGCGTAGGGCAACACGTGCAACGAGGGTGTTTCCCAAAGCTTTCGGCCCGACTCGATATCGACGCCCACGAACCGTTCGTCGGTTGCCAACGCCGGACCGACGATCTTTTCCAGCGCGCCGATCGACCGGCCTTGCGTACACTTGGCGACCAACACACCGTCGGAAAGCAAGATTTCGTCGGCCCCTCGCGTGCCGGGTAGAGCCTCGACGAGCACCTCGCCGGTCGCCGCGTCGAGGACGGACACCGGCGAATTCAAAAAGCGTAGCGTGACGTACACTCGCTTGCCGTCGGTGACCAGTCGCCGCGCAATCGTGTGGTGCATTTGCCAGCGGTTTTCGGTGCCGGTGCCGAATTCGGGCTGCCAGTCGATCAACGGCACTTCCCACAGGTGGACACCCGAGAAGGCGTCGCGGGCCACGAGTCGACAATCTTGCGGCAAATGCCGATAGACGCCGATCGGTCCCAGATCGATGATCGTGAACACGCGTCCGCCGGCGGTGACGGTGCATTGTACGCTGGTGGGCCATTCATGGCTGCGGCACCATCGGGGGCCGCTGACCCAGCGCAAGCCCTTGGGCGGCCCCACGCGTTTATCGTCGGAAACCTGGTTGTTCGAAGCGTCGTGCAAAAAGTGCGTCCACTGGTCCACATCGTCGGGCCAGGGTTTGCGTTCGGTCGTCCAGGCGTCGCCGTTGCGCGTGCACAGCAGCCCGCCGGGGGCGAGAACGCGCATCAGTTCGTTGCGCGAGACCTCGAACGGCCGGTCGACGACGACGGCCGCCGCCGTTTCATCGACCAGCGGCACGTGCTTTCCGTCGAAACGTGCGACGCCGATCTTGCCGGAAAGCTCGGCTG
>CAYVVR010000383.1:0-3628 GCA_964454655.1 uncultured Planctomycetaceae bacterium
AAGATTGGTCGAACAACGATTCCTTGGCGTTACGTGCCGCTATTGTCTACAATCATCGGCAAGCTGGAAAGGGGATTTTGCAACGGGCTGCTAATCACCGGTAGACTCGAATGGAGATTTCAACGGGCCGGCAAAAGAAATAAGTCCATCAGCCTGCCGCAAGATTTGCTCTACAAAGGCGGAACAAGGGGCGGCTAGCGGTCGGCAGGAACTCGCCGAAGCAAGCGTGCGACCAAGGAATCAAGCCCGAAAGCGGAAGCCGGTACCGTCGCGAAGACGTCACCGGCTTTGCTTGTGGATCTGGTGGTATCGACAAACTTCACTGGGACTGTTGGTGTCCAACGAGGCAATCCCGCCTTCCATCCAGCTCTGAATCACCAACTCCTGCACAAACGAATGTGGCGTCCGGGCTTCTCAAAGCGGGCAAGGCCCTCTACTTTTTTTCGCGAACCGGAACCTGGTATTCCCAGTATGTCGAATCGCGGGGAACAAACGGGCTGTTGTAGCCCAATATGCGACCAGGCCCGTCCTGTTGGTAGTGATCCGCGTGCTTACTTAGCCATTCGTTGACACGAGCCTTAGCCTTTTCCAAGCCGGCGTCCGTCCTCGAGCCTCGTACGCCGGTGCTGACCACGACTCTCGCCGGTTCGTCCCGAACCGTCACGGCCCCGTCTTCGCCGGTTTGTCCTTGGTTGGGGCCTTCGTACAGAAAAGCCATCGAGGCGGGACGCCGGCCATCGGAACCGTATCGCATTTCGACCGGGGCCGTCATCTCGACGCCGTTTTTCTTGATGTGCGAGAACAGTCGCCAAAAGGCCGCCGAACCGTTCTCCGTCACCGCCGCGCGGTAGACGGGATATTCCTTCACTTCGACCTCACCGACAGGAGTCGGTGCCGGGAACCCCTCGGGAAGATCGGCTTCGGCTCGCGGCGCGAAACGGAGATCGCGAACGATCGACCGGACCACGGCCACGGTGTTCTCTAGAATCGCGGGCGATTCATCCGCGTCTTGCAAGCGTTCTTTAAGCGAACGCAGACGATCGGCAACATACGAGGTCTCGGGAAGGGTCTCTGCGGCGGCCGACAAAGCTTCGCCGAGTCGTTGCCGAACCGCATCTCTTTTTCTATTGGCCACGGAATCGTTCGGCAAGGCCGCTTCCAAGAGTTCCGCCGCTTGGCGGTAGTGTTCCGCGTGTGGGTGATCTGGGAATTGAGCGCCGACGGAGATTCTTCGCTGCACCAACAAGATCATGGCCCCCACAACGATGGTTGCCATTATAAACCAGCTGTACCGCATGACTTCATTCCTTGGGTCGTAAAGCCCTTAAAGAGCGTGCTTGAAAAGAGCCCCGGAGGGTCACGAGCTACACATTGACGGGCCTGTTGAACGTGACCGCTCCGAAGCTTCGTTGGGCCTCGGGCCGGCAGCTTCGCTACGCGGCACCGAGATTTGGAGGACTATTTGCCGGAAACAGGACAGGCCGAGGAAGACGTCGAACCGGCGTGCCGATGTCCTTCGTGCTTCTCGTGCTTTTTCGGCGGAAGGATCACGCTATCGATAACGTGGATGATCCCGTTCGAAGTCCGGATGTCTGTCTTGATGACCTTGGCGCCGCTCACGGTCACGCCGGCGTCGGTCACCTTTACGTCGATCGGAGAGCCCTGAACCGACTTGAGGTGCTTGGCCTCGACGACTTTGGCAGCAGGGTATTCGCCCGCGACAACGTGGTAGGTCAAAATCGCCGTCAATTTTGCTTTGTCCTTTAGCAAGGCCTCGACGGTACCTTTGGGCAACTTGGCGAACGCCTCATCGGTGGGCGCAAACACGGTGAACGGACCTTTGCCTTTGAGAGTTTCCACCAAATCGGCAGCTTGCAGTGCTGCGGCCAAGGTCTTGAACGAACCCGCTTCCACAGCGACATCAACGATGTCCTTGTCGACAGGCTCGTAGGCCACGGCAGGTCGAGCCCGGCCAATCATGGAAACTGCAATAGCAAGCAACAACAGAAACGCGAAACCAAACCAACGCATCTTAGAACTCCTCGCAACAAGCGACACGACGTTACGGCGACGCCCCGTGCGACACCGCAGGTTTGAACGAATTAAAAATCGTTCAAATCGTTCACTGTGATCATACGCAGCTTCAATCGCCGAGGCAAGCCTCAAAACGCGAATTTTTTCAGTTGTTTCAGGATTTTCACAAGTCGTCGGCACCGAAGAAGCAAGAAACGCGTGGCATTTCCGCTTCCACGTGGGTAGAATTGAAGCGAAAAGGAGAATGGATTTACCGATTCCAGAATCGTTCAAATCAGCCACCAGAAGGCTTGCTGTGACCGTTTTTCTATCACCCAAACAGATTGCCTTGGCCTCGGGCATCAGCGAATCGACCGTCAAGCGGTGGTGTGATCGCGGCGTGTTGCCTTCCGTGCGAACGCCGGGCGGACATCGCAGAATCGCCCTCAACGAAGCTCTCCGCGTGTTGCGCGACCGCAACGCGCCGCTCATCCACCCCGAAGCGTTGGGGCTGCCCGCCTTTTCCACAAAAAGTGGTCGAACCTTGCGGCAGGCGGCCGACGAGTTGACGCAAGCCTTGCGAGAGGCGGACGCCGATCGATGCCGCATCCTTTTGCTGGAGTTGAGGCAACTCGGTTTTTCCGTGGCCGAGATCGGCGACGCGGTCGTGGCCCCCGCTTTCGAACGAATCGGCCTGGCTTGGCAGTGCGGCGAACTCGAGATCTACTCTGAGCGCGCGGCATGCGAACTGTTCAGCGAAGTCTTGGTCGAATTCGACCGCTTGCTTCCCGACCCACGGCCCGATGCACCATTGGCGGTCGGCGGATCGCTCAGTCACGATCACTATCGCTTGGCTTCGCAACTAGTCCGACTAGTTTTTCGCGAGAAGCGTTGGCGCGCTTTGTACCTAGGCGAACACCTTCCACCCGAGACGTTGGTGCAAGCCATTCATGACACTAAACCTAAGGTTTTTTGGCTCAGCGTTTCCTTCGTCACCGCAACGGAGGATTTGGTCGCAGCTTGCGGCTCTTTGTTCGAAGCAGCCAAGCAAGAGGGTTCGCTCTTGGTGATCGGCGGTCGAGCCATTGAGGAATCCCTGCGACAGCGTCTTCCCTACTCTGCCTATTGCCAAGATTTGATGCACTTGAACATGCTCCTAGATACGTTGCCCGCTTCACCGCGCGCAGAAGAAACCCGCAAACCGTCGGAACGTAATCTAGCCGAATCGGCGGCAGAGGCGAAAGAACAAAAGGAGACCCGTTAGCAGCCCGTTGCCATCTAATCGCTCCGTGGTGCGCGAAATACGTGAGGAAGGGTAGCGGTTACGGCGATCAAATAATCGTCGAGAGGTCGGAGCAGGCCACAGCGACCGCCGCGTGGGCATGTCGGAACGCTCCACCCGCGCCCAAGCGAGCTTTTCTGACGATTGGTCGTTGAATACGCGCGGTGTCCCCCGGCGGCTGGAGCATATCCTCGCGCCGCATCGAGAGTGTTTGCGGCCAAAGTGATTGCTACGGTCGTCTCTTGCGTCCGAGCATCGGGATTGCCAAACAAGATTGGTCGAACAACTGTCTCTTGGTGTTACGTGCCGCTATTGTCTACAATCATCGGCCGG
>CAYVVR010000383.1:3638-4416 GCA_964454655.1 uncultured Planctomycetaceae bacterium
CTGTCCTCCCACATGCCCTTGGCAGCGGGCTGCCCGCCCGGTTGCCAGGTACCGTGTAGTTAGGGAGCATTGTAGGCGGTGGCGTTCCTGGCCACGACGGCAGTAGCAACATCAACGAGTCGGGCTTCAAGATTTTCAAGAACAGCGGATCGACTTGCTGACCCTGTTTCACAAGAACTACAGGCATGGGACGTGCGAGTTCCTCGGCGAGAATGTTGGAGGAAACCGCGCGGCCATCAATGCGCCGTGCCACGATCTTGGTGGCGTCTATTCGCGTAATGTGTGTCTCAACGACGGGGACCACTTCCGTGCTTGATGCCGGCTCGATGTTCCCCTCAATCTTAAGCCCCGGCGGAAGGTTCGACGTAGTCGTGCGTCTAACCGCCCGCCACACAAAGCGGCGAACTTCGAGAAAGCGCCCATCTGCAAAAACGGCAACAGCTAGCTCGGGCGGTCCAGCCACTGTGCTAGTCCTCGCCTCAGGTCTCGCACTGGTCGGAACATCGTCCGAAGCGGCCACTGCGCACAGCAGGACAGCAATCCATCCAACCTTCATGGGTATAGAACCTCCTCTTCAACAGCCCCCTGAATTACAAGTGCCCTTACGGGATACCGGAACAGTTTCCCAGGAGGCAGGCGTCAAAACTTTTATTGAAACCGATTCCCTTCCCGTAGCCGTAGAACCGTATACCGCCCGTTCCGGGGCCTGTGATCTGTGCGTAGCAGCCCGTTGCAAAATCCCCTTTCCAGCCGGCCGATGATTGTAGAAAATAGCGGC
>CAYVVR010000384.1:0-4408 GCA_964454655.1 uncultured Planctomycetaceae bacterium
TTTCGAGAACAAGCGCCCCGATCAATCCGGCCGGGTTCGGTTCGCCGCCGCCGTTGGAAACCCAAATGGCGACGACGTTCTTTCCCGGCTGCAATGCGTGTTCAACCGACAGACGATACACGCGTTGCCAACTATCCCCGGCCCCCACACGTTTTCCGTTGATAAACGCCTCGAAGGCATTATCGGCGGTCACGACCAACGTCGCGTGCTCGACGGTCGCGTCGGGCAACTCGAACGTCTTGCGAAACGCCCACGTTCCCGGCTTCACCTTCATCGCCGATTCGCCCGCGGCCCATACCCAGGAACATCCTTCGGGCAGCAACCGGGTGTCGCTTTTCGGCAGCGGCACTTCGTGCGGAATCACGACATCGCGCGGGGGCTCTTTGCGCACGACGCCCAATTCCTCACCCATTCCAATCGGATCATCCACCCACCGCGGGCGACGACCGGCCGCATCGCGAAAAACGATCAACACGCTTTGCAACGGATGGAGACGCAACGTAAATTCCGTGCCCTCGTCACTTGTCTTGTATGGAATCGAGCGAATCTCGTTGCGTAGCGGATCCCACAGTTCCGGAACACCGTGAACACGAGCACGAAGCCGGAACGTCTCGGCCGGTCCTTCCCAAAGCTGGTTCGCCACGAAGAACACATCCCGATTTTCTTTCACACGATGCAGCACGTGAAGCCAATCTCTGGTATTCCCTTGGAGGACCTCCAGAACCGGCGGGACGTCTGCATCCTGCGCCAGTACCGCGTGCACCTGTGCTGAAGTGATTTCGGCCGGAAGGAAGTATGTTCGGCCTCCGCGATCGTTCGTTCGGCACACGTGCAACCCCGGTTCCGCGTCGCCCCAAAGAGCGCGACACAGCCGCGCGACATCCTCCGACGTTTTGCCCGGCGTCGCCGACAACCGAGGGCGAATGCCGTAACCGACAACCACGCCGCCCGCCTCGAAGAAACGCCTCGCTTTTTCCAGGACTTCGTACGGCACAACTTCCGCCGCCGGAAGAATCAACACGCGGTACGCTTCATTCCGCAAGACGAGCCGTCGACCGTCGATCTCCATGCCGTCGACGAGCACATCGTAGGGAATCCAATCGCAATCGTAGAGTGCATCTTGCAAGGCCGTCGTCATCGTCTCGGGCGGAATCGCCTCGCCCACGTGATAGCTTTGCCCCAGGTAGGTCAATGCTATCGGGCACACGTGACGCCCGCCGCTGAGCATGAAACTCAAACGACTGGTATAGTCGGCGTAAACGCGGTACAGGGGCCAGCGGGGCTCGTAGCCGCCGTTATAGAAATAGGGTGGACAATCCCTGTCGTACGGCGATCGAGGATTGAACGAATGCGGAATGTGAAAATTGACGCCCGCCACGTGCATCAAGTCGGTCCACCATTTCATTTCGGGATAGGTCAAATCTTGACCACGAGCGCCGAAGATCTCGACCATCGTGAGATCGTCTTGTTTGCCGTACGCGTGTGTAATTGAACTCCCCAGCTTCGGCGTTTGGTAGGTACTGTCGTCTTTTTGACCGGGCACGAACTGCTTGAACACCGCGTCGATTCCGCCCATGTCGGTGTATTTCTGAAGTTGCATCATGTCGCCGGCACACTTCAGCGGGTGTAGGTATTCGTGCCGATGTTCCAACCAGTGCCCGATCGAAATCACGTTGTGCGCACGGCACCAACGGCTGATTCCGCCGTACAACGTTTTTCCCCACGCCTCGGCAAGTGCATAGCGGTATTGATAGTTGTACGCCGCCTGTTCTTCCGGATCGGCCAACTTCAACTTCCACGCGACAAGCGCCCGCCGCCAGTCGATGCCGCGAGCTTTAAGCTCGGGGATGACTTCCGTTCCCCAATCACCGATCGTTTCGGGTTCGTCGTAAAAGTAACCACGAATCGTCTTGCCGAAGTCGTCCTTGAAATGATCGTAGTGCGGCTGATAGACCGTTTGCAGGTACCACTCGACGGCGTCACGGCTGGCACCGTCGACGAGAAGTCTTCCTCGACGCCCCTCCGCATATCGCCACGTGAACACCAACACGCAGTCGATGTCTCGGAAAGAGCCGCCTTGCAGCTTGCCATCCTTAAACGACGGCGTCAGGTCGACCAATGAGGCACCGATGACGGCCTCGCCTTTGCGGCGTGCTCCCAACACGGCCACCACGTGTTGCGTATCAACCGCGACTTCGGGCGACCTGTCCGGCTCGACGGGAACGACTTCGACATCGAGAAACTTGCTGCCGTACTGTTGCGGGACCTTGCCGCCTACTTCGCCGGACGGCCACCACTTTTCATCGAAAATCCACATTTCGAGGCCGAGCCGTTTCGCTTCGTCGAGGCAAATCGCCAAATCGCGGTACCAGCCCGGACCGAGCCAATCGGAATGCGGGCGCGATTCCGCCGTGAAGCAACCGTTGCCGCCTTCGGCGACAATACGCAAATACTCGCGCAAACGCTCCGGCGACTCGTCTCCGTGCAGCCAAAACAGAGGGCCCGTCAGGCGTCTGGCCTCCGGCGGCACTTCTTGAAACGCCTGGGCCAGGGTGTCGGGCGTTTCCGCGTGCACGGTTCCCCGCACGCCGCAGATCGTCGCCACCGCCAGCACGGCCCACATTCCCCAACACGCCACCGAAAGGAAACGGCCAGACATTTCCAACCTCCGCTAAAATGCCAAATCTTGTCGATTTCTCTGCGATTTGTCCTTGGTGCTGGGCCGAGGCCCATGATCACGACGGCTCGAGCGGCCCCATTATTGCCCGTTTTCACAACGAAAGTCGAGAAATTTCATCGTCTTTGGGACATATTGAAGTCGTCCCCGATGGGTTCACGGGGTTTTCGTGTCGGATGCTTCTTCCCATCGCGGCTCGACGCCAAGCAGATGGCGGACGAAAAAGTCTCGCAAGCGGCGCCGGCCGTAGGGGGTGCCGGCAGCCCCGTGACCGGCCCCCGGGATGACGAGTAAATCGAAATCCTTGTCGGCCTCGATCAAGGCATTCACGACTTGCATCGTGGACGCCGGATCAACGTTCCGATCGAGTTCGCCGACGATCAACAAAAGCTTTCCCGTCAGGCGATGGGCCTGAGTCACGTTCGACTGCTCGGCGTAGTGCGGGCCGACGGGCCATCCCATCCACAGCTCGTTCCACCAAATCTTGTCCATGCGGTTGTCGTGGCATCCGCAATCGGCCACGGCGACCTTGTAGAAATCTCCGTGGGCCAGAAGCGCTCGCAGGGCATTCTGGCCGCCTGCCGATCCGCCGTAGATCCCCACGCGTGTGAGGTCCATTTCGGGATGGACCTGGGCGGCTTTCTTGATCCAGGGAATACGGTCGGGAAAGCCCGCATCTCCCAGGTTTTTCCAACACACGTCGTGAAACGCCTTCGATCGATGCGACGTGCCCATGCCGTCGATTTGGACGAGAATAAAACCGAGCTCTGCCATTTCGTAGAGATCGTTGTGAAACCCGAACCCCTTGGGAACGTACGCGCTTTGCGGACCGGCGTAAATCTTCTCGATGACCGGATATTTTCGGTGCGGATCGAAGTTCGTCGGTCGAACGATGATCCCGTAGATATCCGTCTTCCCGTCGCGTCCCTTGGCGACAAAGCGTTCTGGAGGCCGCCACCCGGACGCCAACAATCGCGACCAGTCGGCACGTTCGAGAACGCACACCAACGAACCGTCGTCGCTGCGCCGCAACTCATGGATCGGGGGACAATCAACCCGCGACCAGCGATCGATGAAGTACTTGCCCGTCGGCGAGAAGGTCCACTCGTGCGTCCCGTCTCCCTCGGTCAACCGCACGAATCCGCTGCCGTCGAAACCGACACGACACAGATGCAGATAATACGGATCCTGTTCGGGCCATACACCGCCCGCGGCAAACCACACCTGTCGTTTCTCTTCATCAACTCGCTCGACCTTGCGGACGACCCAAGGCCCGTTTCCCAGGGCGTTGAGCACTCGGCCGGTTTCGGCGTCGATTCTGTACAAGTGATTCCAGCCGTCTCGCTCACTCATCCACAGGATCTCGTTCGTGTCGTCGAGATACCGTGTAAATTCCTTGTAGGCGTAATCGATGAACGTCTTCGATCGCTCGTCGATGACGACCTTCGCCTCGCCGGTTTCGCCGTCGACGGCGATCACTTGCAAACGCTGGTGGCCGCGTTCGTTGTAAAGAAAGTAAAACGTTCGCGAATCGGGCGACCAGTGAAACCGGGAAATCGACCACGGATTGGGCGTTCGCTCGTCGTCGTCGAAAACTTTTTTTCGGGCGGCCACGTCGAACAGTTTCGGACGCGGCTGGGCAATTCGATCGCCCGGCTTGAGATATTGCAGCTTGTGCAGTTTCGGTTGAAGCTGGTCTTTCGGACTCGACTCGATCAGGTATACCGGATG